>DATMOE010000095.1:0-7491 GCA_035568435.1 Herbaspirillum sp.
GTACGAGTCCAGCAGAGTACGGCAGCGGGGAGCGGAGGCCATCCATGATCCGTCCCATGCTATGCGCCGGCGCCATGATGGGGGCGTTGCTGCTGGGCGGCTGCGCGGTTGGGCCGGACTACGTGCGGCCGAGCGTGACGATACCGCCGGCTTATAAGGAAGCCACGCCCACGACGCCCGGATGGATCAGCGCCCGGCCCGCCGACGACATGCCACGCGGCCCTTGGTGGCAGATATATGGCGACGCGCAGTTGAACGCGCTGGAAGATCAGGTCAACGTCTCCAGCCAGAGCATCCAGAAATCGATCGCGCTGCTCAAACAGGCGCGGGCAATGGTGGACTACGCGCGCGCCGGCTATTTCCCGAACCTCACCGCCAGCGTGAATGCGGCCCGCACACGCTATTCCGCGAACGTCATCGACCATGCGACTTCGGGACTAGTCATCCCCGATTACTCGCTGGCGTTAAACGCGACGTGGGAGCCGGATTTGTGGGACAAGATCGGTCACACGGTGGGCGCCGCCCGGGCCAACGCGCAGGCCAGTGCAGCCGATCTGGAAGGGGTGCGGCTTGGTATTCATGCCGACGTCGCCTTGAATTATTTCAACTTGCGTGGTCTGGACGCGTCGGAAAAACTGTTCGATCAGACCATCGTTGCGTACCAACAGGCGCTTGAGCTGACGCAGAACCGCTTCACTATCGGTGTCGCCTCGCAGTCGGATGTGGCGCAGGCGCGAACCCAACTAGCCAATGCACAAGCCCAGCAAATCGATCTGGGCGTGTTACGGGCGCAATACGAACATGCGATCGCCACTCTGATCGGGCAGCCGGCGTCGACGTTTTCTTTGCCGCCTGCAGATGCCAGCTTCGTACCGCCGACGATTCCGGCAGGCGTGCCGTCCGACTTGTTGCAGCGCCGGCCTGACATCGCCGCCGCAGAGCGCCGCACGGCGGCGGCCAATGCGCAAATCGGCATCGCGCAGGCGGCATACTTCCCGCAGTTGCTGTTGTCGGCCACGGGCGGACTCGAAAGCTCGGCCTTCGGCAACTTGCTGACGGCGCCGTCGCGTATGTGGTCGATCGGCCCGGCGCTGCTGGCGACCTTATTCGACGGCGGTGCACGCAGCGCGACGAAGGCCAGCGCCCAGGCGCAGTTCGAGGGCAGCGTCGCCGATTACAGGCAGACCGTGCTAAGTGCGTTTCAGGAGGTTGAAGACAATCTCGCCGCGCTGCGTATCCTTGAGCAGGAGGCGGCCAAGCAGCATGAGGCGGTGCTGGCGTCCGAGCAGGCGCTGCAACATATGATGAATCAGTACAGGATTGGCAGCGTCGGCTACCTGGATGTCGTCGTCACGCAAAGCACGGCGCTCATTAACGAACGTTTGGCTGTGGATATCGAGCGCCGCCAGATGGCCGCCAGCGTGATGCTGGTCAAGGCCCTGGGTGGAAAGTGGGGGAGCAATACTGAAGCGGAGTGATCCACTTAATTTTGCATTGGCTCTGGCGGCGGCCAGAGCCAATACTGTAGCGGCTAATGCGCTGTTATAACCAACCGCTGCTGACGCCGACAATCAGAAATATGCCGAGCGCCATGCGGTAGATGACGAAGGGCCAGGTTGAAAATTTCTCCAGAAATTTCATCAAGCCCCAGATGGCGCAAAAAGAAGAGAGGCTGGCCACCACCAGGCCAAACAGCAACAACGTCCAGGCATCTGCCGGAATATGGGCATGAAACAACATCCAAAGCTCTCGCAGACCGGCCAGCGCAATCGCGGGAATGCCAAGCAAAAACGAGAACCGCGCAGCGTCTTCACGCTTCAGATTGAGAAACAACGCTGCCGTCAGCGTGGACCCCGAACGCGACACCCCAGGTATCAAGGCGCCGATTTGCGCGATACCGACCACCAGCGCGCTCAGAATCCCCATCTGGTCCATGGTGCGACGATGGCGACAGGCGATTTCCGCCACCGCCAATAAGACGCCCATCACTAATGAGGCGATGCCAATGACCATCAATCCCCTTAGCGGCGAATTGCAGGAATTGAGCGTGGAAGAGAGTAAAAGGCCCGCAATCCCGATCGGGATGGTGGCGAGGATGATAGCGAAGGCCATGCGCAACGAGCGGTCGCTGTAATCGGATCGGCCAAGCGCGGCCACACTGCCGAAGAGTACGCCGCGCACGTCGCGCCAGAAATAACTGACAACGGCAGCCAACGCGGCCAATTGCATGGCCGCCGAAAAGGCAGATCCGGGGTCATGCCACCCCAAGAGCGCCGGGACAATGCGCATATGCGCTGTCGAAGATATTGGTAAAAGCTCGGTAATACCTTGAATAATGCCGAGAACGGCAATCTGTGCGTATCCCAAAGATGCAAAACCGATGTCTAATCCTGCGTTACAAATAGTAGCCAAACTTCCTCCGTATCAATCCTCTCTGGATCGTGCATTATAGATTTCACTGGCGCGGTAAACCACGTATTTCCTGATTTTTTTGGTTTGTCTAGGTGTATCTCTGACAGTGACCTACCAGGGGCTCATTTATTTCGACCGCATTACGATCAAAATAATTCACTCGGTCCGATATTTTGGATAGTATACCCCCCTATATTAATTGGGAGCTTGCGATGAGCCACACTATTCGAGATAAACAGAAACTTCTGAACCGGGTACGCCGGATACGAGGGCAGGTCGACGCCATCGAACGGGCGCTGGAAGGGGAGAGCGAGTGCGGCGATATTTTGCAGCAGATCACCGGCTGCAGAGGGGCGATGAATGGCTTATTGGGCGTGGTGCTTGAAGACTACATCAGGACCCATCTGGTCGATAGCGATGCCGAGCATGGCGCTGCGCCGGGCGATGCTCAGCAACAGCTGATCGATGTTGTACATAGTTATTTCAAGTGAGGGCGCGATGAGCGATTTATCCAATACCGCGTTTGCATCCGGCCACAAGCATATTTTCCTGGGCGCCGGTCACGAAAAGAACGAGCGCAAAACCTGGGGCGTGATTGCCCTATGCAGTGCGATGATGATGGTGGAAATTGTCGGCGGCAACATGTTCGGCTCGCTGGCGCTGGTGGCCGACGGCCTGCACATGTCCACCCATGCCGGTGCGATGCTGATCGCCGCGCTGGCTTACACCTACGCCCGCAAACATGCCGATGACCCGCGTTTTGTATTCGGCACCGGCAAGCTGGGCGATCTGGCCGGATTTACCAGCGCCATCATTCTGGCGATGATTGCAATGCTGATCGGCTACGAAGCCATTGCCCGTTTTATGTCGCCGGTGGCGATCCATTTCAACGAGGCGATTCCAATTGCGGTGGTCGGTTTGATGGTCAATATCGTCAGTGCGTGGCTGTTAAGCGGAGATGATCACCACGGTCATAGTCACGGTCACGGCCATGGGGATGATGAACACGACGACAACGAAGGCGTGCAGACCATTGAAACGGCGGTCGGCAGGTTTTCTATCTCGATCTTCGAGGATGGCGTCCCGCCGGTTTTTCGCATCGAGGCCGATAACGCAGATGCAGCGGCGGCCATGCAGGACGTGATCGTCACGACAATCCGGCCGGACGGTAGCCGCCAGGCGTTTGCCTTCGCGCGCAAATCGACTTTCCTCGAATCGACATCGCAGATTCCTGAACCGCATGCATTCAAAGCCGTGCTTAAGCTGCCGGATGGCGAACATGGCGTTGTCTTCGAGGAGCATGAGCATACTCACGAAGACCACGGTGTGGACGCCCGCGACCACAATATGCGCGCCGCCTACATCCACGTCATTGCCGATGCGGCAGTCTCGGTGCTTGCCATCATTGGCCTTCTGCTTGCCAAGCTATTTGGCTGGCTGTGGATGGACCCGCTCGCTGGTATGGTCGGCGCGCTCGTCATTGCCAACTGGTCATACGGCTTGGTGCGCGATACGGGCAGCATTTTGATGGACATGCGCCCCAACGAAAAAATGCTCGATAAGGTACGCGCAACGGTCGAAATGGCGGGCGACAAATTGATCGATTTACACGTATGGCGTCTAGGCCCAGGCCACTTCGGCGCGGTCATTTCCGTGGTCACTGAGGAGCCGCAGCATGGCCCCGCTTTTTACCACGCCGCATTGCGGCAACTCAAAGGACTGTCACATATTACGGTTGAAGTTATTGCACCGTAAATGAATTGGGATGGGCGATTCACGTTTGATTCACGTCTGTGTGTAATCCGCATCTACAACTTTAGGGGAGGGAGGGCTTGGCCTACTGGGGCCGGATCAAATCTGCAAAAATTACCAGCTTGAAGTAGGCCTTTTTCATCATCTTTCACTCAAAAGAATGCGCTAATATGGATTCCGACCCCTAAGTATTTTCTGAATACTTGACTGCCCCTATTGGTCCAGCCCGACCAAATGAGACTGTGATGAAAAAGCACCTACGATCTATCAAGTTCGTCATTTTCGTTGCGATCTTGCTGCTGATGGCAGCGCTGGCCTATCTCGTCGTCAACGAAATACACACCTCGCGCCTACAGGCCCGTTATCTCGCACACCTCGGGCACGAACTCAGCTTTCATACTGAACCTGGGCCGAGTCCGTCGATCCACTTTCCCAGCACCGGCCCCTACGACCATCGTCTGGGCTATGCCGAATTACCTACCTACCTGCAACGACTGAGCTCGCGGAACTACACCGTGGCCGAGCAGGCCCGCCTATCGCCACGCATGAAGGAAATGGTCGACTACGGCCTATACGTGCCTTACGCGGAAAAAGATCAGGCTGGTTTCAGCGTACTCGACTGCAATGGCGTGCCAATCTATGCCACGCGCTATCCCGAGCGTGTCTATCCCGCCTTCGAGGCGGTGCCGTCCTTGCTGGCAAATTCACTCCTGTATATCGAAAACCGCACCCTGCTTGATCCGGGCCAACCGCGGCGCAACCCGGCAATCGAATGGGGGCGCTTGGTCCACGCGGTGTGGGATCGCGCCCTGCATTTGGTGAGCTCCGACTATGAATCGCCCGGCGGCAGTACGCTGGCGACCCAGATCGAGAAGTACCGGCACGCGCCGGAAGGACGCACCGCCTCGCCCTCGGAAAAATTGCGCCAGATGGCATCGGCCTCGGTACGTGCCTATCTGAACGGCGAAGACACCACAATGGCGCGCCGGCAACTGGTGCTTGATTACGTCAACACCGTGCCGCTTGGCGCGCGCGCCGGTTTCGGTGAAATCAACGGCGTGGGCGATGGTCTGTGGGCTTGGTATGGACGGGATTTCAACCAGATCAACCGTCTGCTTGCCGACAATTCGCAAGCCCCGCTCAAAGAGCGCGCACTGGCTTACAAGGAAGCGCTGAGCCTGTTGATTTCGCAGCGCAGCCCGTCCTATTACTTGGCTAATATTGATGAACTGGAGACGCTTACCGATTCCTACCTGCGCCTGATGATCAACACCAACGTGATCCCGGCGGCGCTGGGCGAGGCCGCGCTGGGGCACTCGCTCAAGCAGCAAATGGCGCAACTTCAAGCTTCGGCCCCGCCAATCGAACGCAAAGGGGTGAACGCCGTGCGGGGCAACCTGGCATCCTTGCTGGGCGTACCGCGCATGTATGATCTGGACCGTCTTGACCTGCAAGCCGACAGCGCGCTGGACTCCCGGCTGCAGCAGGAGGTGACGGACGAATTGCTCAAGTTGCGTAATCCGGTCAATGCCAAGGCGGCCGGCCTGATCGAATTCCAGCTACTCGAACACGGCGATCCACGCGGCCTGACGTACAGCTTTACGCTGTTCGAGCGCACACCGGGCGGCAACCGTGTGCGCGTCCAGGCCGATAACTTCAACCAGCCGCTCGATATCAATAAAGGCATCAAGCTCGATTTGGGATCGACCGCGAAGTTGCGCACCCTGATTAACTATCTGGAGATCATCAACGATCTCCACCACCAGTACGCCGGCCTCGATCCAGAGGCGCTCAAGAAGATTAACGTGTCGGCGCATGACCCGATCAGGCGCTGGGCGCTCGATTATCTGGCGCGCAAGCCGGACCCATCGGAGCCATCGGAGCGCAGCCTCTCGGCCATGCTCAACGCATCGCTTGAACGCGAATATTCCGGCAACCCAGGGGAACTGTTCTTCACCGGCGGCGGCGCGCAGCACTTCGAAAACTTCGAGAAATCCGAGAACTACAAAAACTTCACGGTACGCGAAGGGTTGCGGTATTCGGTCAACCTGGTGTACGTGCGCCTCATGCGCGATATCGTGCATTTCTACATGTACCAAGCACCCGGTGCAAGCGCGGAATTGCTGGAAGACAGCGACGACCCCAACCGCCAGCAATACCTGCAGCGTTTCGCCGACCGCGAAGGGCGCGTCTTCCTCGGCCAGATCTACCGCAAATATCGCGGCAAGAACGAGCAGGAGGCGGAGGACACGCTGATCGATAGTATCCACCCGACCCCCAAGCGTCTGGCCGTCATTTTCCGTTCCATCGCGCCGGAAGCCAGCCGGGCGCAATTCGCGCAATTCATCAACACCTATCTGCATTCGGCCGGCCTGAGCGACAGCACACTGAGCACGCTTTACGACACCTACTCGACGCAGCGCTTCGATCTGGCCGATCGCGGCTATCTGGCCGGCGTGCATCCGCTGGAATTATTGGTAGTGGGCTACTTGCGCAAGCATCCCGACGCGACGCTCGCGCAGATCGTCGAGGCCAGCGGGGCAGAGCGGCAAGAAGTTTACAAATGGCTATTCAAGACCCGCCACAAGAACGCGCAAGACAAGCGCATCAAGCAGTTACTTGAAGTCGAAGGCTTCCAGGAAATCCACAAAGCATGGAAGCGGCTGGGCTACCCATTCGATTCGCTGGTGCCATCCTACGGCACCGCCATCGGCGCCTCGGCCGACCGCCCGGACGCGTTGGCCGAACTGATGGGCATTATTCAGAACGACGGCATCCGTTTGCCGACTGTGCGTATCGAGCGTCTGCATTTCGGCGCCGACACGCCCTACGACACCGTACTCACCCGTGCGACCACCCCTGGCGAGCGCGTGCTGCCGCCGGAGATCCCGCCGCTGGTGCGTACGGTGCTGGCTGAAGTGGTACAGATGGGCACGGCCAAGCGGCTCGTCGGCGCCTTTACCCTGCCGGACGGCACGCAGATTCCGGTGGGCGGCAAGACCGGCACAGGCGACAACCGTTTCAAGACCTTTGCCAGGGGCGGGGGCATGGTTTCGGAAAGAGTGGTCAGCCGCGCGGGCGCTTTTGTGTTCTACATCGGCGACCGTTATTTCGGCACAGTAGTGGCTTATGTGGCCGGCCCCAAAGCGGCGGACTATAAGTTCACCAGCGCCTTGACAGTGCAGATACTTAAAGTACTCGCTCCCACGCTGATGCACCGGATCGGCGACAGCAAGGCCGGGCAGCAGCGGGCCGAATGTGCTCGGCCGCTGGTCACGGCGGCTGAACCGAAAGTGGTTTCCTTACCTTGATGGTATTCTTCGGTCG
>DATMOE010000096.1:0-4901 GCA_035568435.1 Herbaspirillum sp.
GCAATAACATGCGTCGTTTACTCCATGGTCTTACTTGGAGCCATTCTCAACGCAAATTCACTTTCGGTTAGCGCCGGCGGTTTTTTTCTGCTGGTGATTTATCTAGATAGAATAGTCCAACCTCTGACAAATGCCTCCGCAGCAATCAATAATGTTCAAAATGGCTTAATCTCAATGAAAGGCGCATATGGACTTTTACAAAAGTTTGAAAAAAATGCAGCATTAGAACCCTTTAGCAGAAAGGGAAACAACCTGTGGGAGAAGATTTTAATCTCCCCAGAACCGTGTTTCTTTCGTACTAATCAAGTGCTGAATATCGGTAAGGGCACGTGGATTCGCTTGCATGGCCCATCGGGATCAGGAAAATCAACCTACTTGCGACGGATATATCACAAGCTACTCTCCGACACAGTTTATTCTGGAGCCGACATTCACTACCTAAATCCAAGCCCTACCGTTATTCAAGGCTCCGTATTCGATAATATTGCTTTAGGCGACACCTCAATTACCAAGGAAATAGGCCGAGCATATTGGGCGGCCTGGCATCTAAGACTCGGAAATAATCAGATTGATATTGAAACAGAAGTTGAACAATTGTCTGCCGGCGAGATGCAATTCCTCGCAATCTGCCGAACGCTGGTCAGGAATCCAAAACTTGTGATTTTCGATGAGGCAACGAACTCGATTGATATCAACTCAGAACCAAAAATATGGACAATGATCCAAAAGGCCTTACCGAAAGCAATAGTTTTTGTAGTATCGCATCGAGAAGTGGGAGTCATCCGGTTTGATCATGAGGAAACCATGGAGAAAAATACAAAAACGATTGCTGCTTAGGTCAGTTAAATCTTCCCTATCACGGTGTCACCGGATAAGTCACCGCAGCGCCTCCTGGCGGCAGCGGCGGTAATTCAGGCACGGTCGGCGCCGGCTGTGCCACCGGAGCAACCGGACCTTTCGACTTGCTTGCAGCACCCGGCGCCGGCGCCACAGGCGCAGCAGCCGGATCATCCACCCAGCCGCCGCCCAAGGCTTTATACAACGACACCGTCGCCTGCAAACGCTGCAGCTTGATCAGACCAAGCGCGGTATCGGCGTCCGATAAACTGCGCTGCGTATCGAGTACCGTCATCAAATCCTCAGCGCCGATACGATACCGAACTTCCGATAAATCAAACGCCACCCGCGCCTGCTCGACTTCCGTGCTTTTCAATTTGTATTGCTGCTCCAGGCTTTCGATTTGCCCCAATGCCTTTTCCACTTCAGACAGCGCATTGATCACCGTAAAGCGATATAGCTGCACCAGTTCCTGTTCTTGCGCGATCGCCAGTTCGCGCTGGTTTGCCAGACGGCCGCCGTCGAAAATCGGCGCCGTCAGCGACAAGCCAAGATTGGCCAGCAAATTCGGGCCGTTAAACAAGGTCAGCAATGCGTTGCTCTGCGCGCCGGTGGAACCGGTCAGGCTGATACTGGGAAACAATGCCGCACGCGCTGCCGCAACATTGGCGTTGGCCGCGGCCAGACGTTGTTCATCGCGACGGATATCGGGGCGGCGCGTCAGTAACGCCGACGGCAGGCCCGGTGCGATGTCGGGCATGGCGATGCCGTCCAATCCAGGCTGCTTGACTGAAAATTCCTGCGGCGGCTTGCCCAGCAAAATAGCCAGCGTGATTTCAGCCGCGCGTTCCTGCTGTTCCAGATCGGGGATGCCGGCACGTTGCCCGGCCAGCGCCGACTGCTGCCGCGCCAGATCCAGTCTCGATGCAGCACCGGCGCGGCTTTGCGCCTGCACCAGCGTCAGCACGCGCTCGGCATTGGCCACATTGTCGCGCGCTATCTTGAGCCGGTCGCGCAACGACAATACCTGCAAATAGGTGGAAACAATGCTGCTGGTCACGGTCAGCGCGACCGTTTCGCGATCATAGATATTGGCGCGGTATGCAGCCTCCGCAGATTCTTTATAGGCGCGGTTCTTACCCCAGAAATCCAGTTCGTAATTCATCAGCAGCATGCCGCTGGCGGTGGTCGTCGCAGCGCCGCTGGAAAACGGTATGTCGCGGGCGCCGCTGGCCGATAAATCCACTTCAGGCAGTAACGGCGCACCGGCAATCTGCGCCTCCACCTGGGCCTGCCGCACCCGCGATACCGCCGCCCCAATTTCATAATTGTTCTTCCGGCCTTCGCGCACCAGATCGCTCAATTCAGCGCTGCCGAAATGCTGCCACCAGTTCAGATCGGGCTCGGTCGGTTTGACATCGGCATCGTTTTTCGACCAGCCGGCCGGCATCTTGACCGGATCGACCGGATCGATTTTAACCTGATGCGCAGCGCAGCCGGCCAGGACCGCTGCCAGCAATACCATCGCGGCCCGCGTGAACGGCGGGGAAAATGCAGCGTGGTTCGAGTCGTGGTTCGAGTCGTGATTCATGTCGTGTTTCATGTCGTGTTTCATCTCACGTCCCGCCGCTGCCCGTGTGTGCTTTTGCCGGCTGTGCCGCCGGTGCCGGCATTGCCGGCGTCGTTGCAAGCGGCGGCAATGCGCCAATCACTACCCGCTCGCCTTCTGTGAGTCCGCTCAACACCTGTACCGAATCAGCGGTACGGATGCCGATTTTAATCGACCGCATCGAGACTTTACCGTCTGCGCCCATGACGCCGACGTGATAACTGCCGTCGGCATCGCCACGCGCCGGCAGTGCCGCAGCCGGTATCTGCAAGGCATTGTCGTGATGCTCCAGCACGAACCAGATGTCGGCGCTCATGCCGCTCATCAGCTCGCGGCCGTTATTGGCGACATCGAACAACACGGTGTAATACGTATGCTTGCCTTGCTGTCCCGATCCTTCGGCCGGCAGCGGTATGATCTGGCGTAATTTGCCGGACCAGCGCTTGCCGGGAAAACCGGGCGTCGTAAAGTACGCAATCATGCCGGGATCAAGACGCGTAACGTCTTCTTCAGCCACCAGCGCCTGCACCGTCATTTTGCTGAGATCGGCAATGCGCAACAACACGTCGCGATTGGCATTGACGATCTGGCCGTCGCGCGCCGCCAGCGACACCACCGTGCCGCTCATCGGTGCGCTGACGTGGGTCAGACTGCGCATGGCCTCGTCTTGACGCATGGTTGCTTCCGTCTGCTGAATCTGGGCATTCACGGCATCGACCTTGGCGGAGGCGGAGAACATCGCCATGCGGCTGGATTCAAAGCTGTCTTCGCGTGTAGCGTTGGCTTCCTTGAGCTGGGTCTGGCGCTGAAATTGCAATTGTGCGAATTCAGCCTGCGCCTGCTGTCCGGCAAGCTCCGCTTTGAGCTGCGCCAGCTTCGCGCGGTTATTTTCGGCGAATCCAGGTTGTGTTGTAGGGGTAATTTCAATCAGGTTTTTACCGGCCTTGACGTTATCGCCGATGGCGATATCGACGTCGCTGATCTGGCCGCTGATCTGGGCCGCGACATCGACATATTTCTGCAACTGTAATTTTCCTCGGGCCAGCACGGTTCTTTCTATCGTGCCGCGTGTTACCGCCGCTGTTTCCGGTTTGAACACAACCGGCGCCACCGGCTTGGGCCGCGTCTTGAGAAACAGGATCGTTGCCAGCGCGATCGTCAAGATCAACAGCGCGCCGGCGCCGATCGCCAGATAACGATAGCGCCGGAGCCGGACAGCGGCCAGTTCAGCCTCGGTATGCTGCATTTGACTCATTCCAAATTCATCCTAAAATTTTCTGTTGGCCGGTGGCGTCCACTGGTACAACCAAGTCTCGGATTGCTGCTTGCCGTCAGCCGTCAAATATACCCGCAAATCGATAGGCGCATCGCTGGCGTCCGGCTTCAGATCGAACATGGTCCGATAACCATGCACCGCATCCAGCGGCCGTGTCGATACAATCTCAACAGTCCCGCGTGACGCAGTGATGACAGCACTCACTTTATCGCGATTAAGCTGCGCCAGATTGCCGCCGGCAAAATCAAGTACGAAGCGCCATGAAAAATAGCTGTGCTTCTGGCCCACAATACCGCCCTGGCCGGTGCGCGTGGCCACCACGTGGGCCAGCGGCGATTCCGCCGGCATTTTGGCGCCCCAATACAAGCGATAACCGAATAACATTTCCTGGCCGGGCTGCGGTTTGGTTTCGGGATTCCAGAACGCAACGATATTGTCGAAGGTTTCATCTTCCGTCGGAATTTCCACCAGTTGAATCGACCCCTTGCCCCAGCCTGATTTCGGCTCCACCCAAAGACTGGGCCGGCGATCGTAAAAGATACCATCATCCTGATAGTGGTCGAAATTGCGATCCCGTTGCAACAGGCCGAAACCGCGCGGATTGTCATCTGGAAATACATTGAAACGCAATTGCGCCGGATTGACCAATGGCCGCCAGACCCATTCACCGTTACCGCGCTGTATCTGCAAACCGTCCGAATCGTGAATTTCGGGACGCCAGTCATTGGCCTCGCGCCGGTCGTTTTCGCCATACTGAAACATGCTGGTCAGCGGCGCCACGCCCAGGCGCTCGATCGTCTTGCGCGGGTACAAGGCAACGTCGACCTCCATCGTCAGCGTATTGCCGGGCTGTATTTCAAAACGATAAGCGCCGGCGATGCTGGGCGAATCCAGCAGCGCATACACCACCAGGCGGTTGGCATTGGCGGCAGGCCGCTCCAGCCAGAAGGTGGTGAACAAGGGGAATTCTTCCGGCTTCGACAGCGCAGTATCGACCGCCAGGCCGCGTGCCGATAAGCCGTATTGCCACTCGCCGCCGACAGCACGGAAATAGCTCGCACCCAGGAAAGCGGTCACGTCGCGATGCCAGTCATTGCGATAGTTGATGCGGAAGCCGGCAAAGCCGAGATCGTCCGGCATTTTGGTGTTTTGCAAACCGCTCTTGCCGTAGTCGAACAT
>DATMOE010000097.1:0-5627 GCA_035568435.1 Herbaspirillum sp.
TGCTGACAATCTAAGGAAATGCGGAACAAATCGAATTCTGTTTGTTCGACGGCGTAGCGCGCATTTTTTGTTCGCGTTACGCCGAACTGTTGCGATTCTTCCTGTGGTCACATCCACGTTTGCCAATTGCGTTTCCCTAGCACCCTTTACCTCTCTTTTTAAACCCACCATACTGCCCAGGCCGAATTGCCGCCCTGCAAACACGGAATGAGGCTATTGCACAACGCCAAGAAACATCAACGATCAATAGCTGATAAGCTTCGGAAACTCCGTCCTACATGCAGCATTCATAATAGCAATGCATTGCAAAACTGCCGCGCCCCTATCCGGCCGGCATGGCCTGCCTTATCCCCTGGCGGCACAAACTAAAAACATGACCGCAGATGTCCTGACAATAAAACTGAACGGGAGATAAAGACAGATGAACGATAACGACAACCAGAACGGTTTCGACAAGCCGATGCGCGCCGATGGTTTGGAGGCGAAGCCGGAGAACCTGCAATCGCGCCGCAGTTTCCTGAAGGCGTCCGGCTTGCTGGCCGCCACCGGCGCCGTCAGCGCCGGCGCGCTGTCGCAAGCCGCTGCTGCCGCCGCCAAAGACGCCGCCGACAAGCCACTGACGCGTCCCGCCGCTTTCGATATCGCCGCCAAAACCCCGGCCGAAGAACCGAAGCTGCCGATGAACGGCGCCACCCTGTTCGCCAAGGCGTGCAAGGCCGAGGGCCTGGCCGCGCTGTTCTGCTGCCCCGGCAACTATACCGTCACCCACGCCATGGCGAACACCGGCATCCCGGTCTACACCGGCCGCGACGAGCGCTCGATGGCCCACGCCGCCGACGCCTTCACCCGCGTCACCGGCGAAGTCTCGGCCACCTCCGGCACCGAAGGCCCGGGCTTCACCAACCTGATTTCCGGCCTGGCCAACGCCAAGGCCGCGCGCACGCCGATTCTTTTCCTGTCGAGTAACAAGAGCGTGCGCGAAGAAGATACCGAAGCGGCGATCCAGTTGATGGAACAGCAAAGCCTCACCGCCAGCCTGGTCAAATGGCAAAAGCGCCTGGTCAATCCGCACCGCAACCATGAATACGCCGCCTACGCCTTCCGCCAGCTGAAAACCGGCGTGCCCAGCCCGGTCCACCTGGACTTCACGGCCGAAGCCGGCGACGGCAAGCTGAGCAAGCCTGGCGACATCGTCTACAACTTCGACAAGAGCCTGTACCGCACCGACGCCAAGCCGAACCCGTCGCCGGCCCACATCGCCAAGGCCATCGCGCTGCTGCAGCAAGCCAAGCGCCCCATCATCGTTTCCAGCACCGGCGTGTTTTACGGCAAGGCCTGGGATGCGCTGCGCCAGTTCGCCGAAAAGACCCAGATTCCGGTGGTCGAATCGGGCCCGATGCGCGGCCAGTTCCCCGACGACCATGCGCTGTCGGCCACCTGCTCCCCGGCCGCGCTGGCCAGCGCGGACGTGGTGCTGCTGGTCGGCCAGTACTGCATGCCGAACATCGGCGAATACGCCTTCGGCCCCGATGCCCGCTACATCCGCATCGACCCGGCCGCGGAAGACATCGGCCGCAATCTGCCGATCGAGATCGGCATCGTCAGCGATGAAAAAGCCGCGCTCGAAGTGCTGTTCCGCGACGCCCCGGCGATGCGCCACGACGACTGGATCGCCGAGATCGCCGCCGCGCGCAAGAAGTTCGAAGATGAAAACGACGCCATGTACAAACAGGTGCTGGGCTACAAGGATGCCGTGCATCCGGCCGTCATCGCCAAGGAACTGGCAGACTTCCTGTACCACGGGAATATCCCGAAAGAGCAGACCCTGGTCGGCTCGGGCGGCTTCGGCATCGCCCGCTACACCCGACGCTGGCTGCGCGCCTATCGTCCGGCACAGATCATGAACGGCCAGTACCAGTTCGGCACCGTCGGCGCCGATGTCGGCTATGCCGTCGGCTCCGGCGTCGCCGTCAAGGAAGGCCTGGGCGCGCAGGCGGCCTACAAGGGCCACCCGACCATCACCATCATGGGCGACGCCGCTTTCGGCTACTCGGGCATGGAGATGGAAACCCTGGCCAAGCTGCGCATCCCGGCCATCATCATCGTCTACAACAACAACGCCTGGGGCACCTGGTACCTGCAGGACGACGAACCGCGCGTGCTGCCGATGCACCTGTTCCAGGAAAACATCCGCTACGACAAAATGGCCGAGGCCCTGGGCGCCCACGGCATCTATGTCAACAAGCCGGAAGAGTTTACGCCGGCGCTGAAAAAAGCCTGGAAGACCGCGGTCGAAACCGGCATGCCGACCCTGATCAACGTCCAGGGCAAGAAGGAATACTGGCAGCGCGAGAAATTCCCTCCTGGTTTCCTCGGCAAGGTCGAGCCGGGCGTCACCTCGTATTACCACTAAGGCGAACGCATGGAACAGCAGACTTCCGTTGCGGACGGCCTGGAAGCGGTCGGCCTAGTATTGCACCACTACGCCGGGCGCGGCGTGTTCCAGGACTACCGCATGGAGCGGCGCAGGAATGGCGGCGCCGAGTACCACTTCGGCTGGCTGTACGGCCAGCCGTTCACGCTGACCTGCGACTTGAAGCACCGGCGCCTGGTCTTGATCGACCTGTTTCCCGGCGTCGAGCGCGATTCGATGATGCACAAGGAGATCAAGGCCTTCCTGAAAGGCCGCGCCAAGGCAGACGTGCCGGAGCACCGCCGCGTCGATCCGGCACTGGCGACGGCGGCGGCGCGCATGCGCGACGGCCTGGTGTCGCTGGAGCTGACGCTGGGCGGCGCAGCGTCCGGCGCGCAGGCCGACGATAAGGATTATGAATACGGCGCGCGGAAAATCATCAACCTGGCTCACGAACTTTTTCTGTTCATGAACGAGTACTGGGCCGACTATATGTGGGAAAACTTCCGCTTAAACATGGAGTAATAAATGGCAAGCCATTCTTCGAAGTTCAAATACGCCGCCGCCCTGGTGCTGGCCGTCGCCGCCGGCCTGGCCGGCCCGGCAGCGTTCAGCGCGGAGCAGGCGCCCGCGGCCGACCAGGCCGACCAGGCCGGCGATCCGTCGCCCTTCCCGCCCGGCCCGTATGCGATGCTGGTCAAGCAGACCTGCTCGCAATGCCATACGCCGAACGTGATCGTCACGCAAACCTTCTCGGAAAAGACGGCGCGCAAGATCTACCAAAAGATGATGGGTGAAAGCCCGGACACGGAACGCGGCAAGAAAATCGTCGAGTATCTGTCGACGGCGCTTGGCGAATAATCGGAGCAAGCGCCAGACTCTTGTGGGTCGTTTCCAGACATAGGCGTCGTACCGAAAATGCCAGGTCTGAGGTAGTACAAATTAGAAGATGTCACGGGTTTAATTAAAAAATATCTCTATATACTTCAGACCGGCAACGTCTAATCGCACTGATCTGCGGTACATCATGCCATCAACGTTGATTTAGAGGATTACCACTAATGAAGTCATTGCGAGATAAGAACCGTCGCCCAACGCATCCCGGCGCGGTATTACGGGAAGACGTATTGCCAGCGCTGGCAATGACGCAAATCGAATTTGCCCGGTTGCTTGGCGTAAGCCGTCTGAGTGTGTCGGAACTCCTACATGAAAAGCGTGCGCTGTCACCCGAGATGGCGGTTCGTGTTGCCACATTGCTTGCGACGACACCGGAAAGCTGGTTGCGCATGCAGGAGGCCGTCGATCTGTGGATGGTTCGGCAACAACCAGCAAAACTATCGGCGGTAAAACCGCTTGATCGCGCCAGACTCATGCGCGCCGCTGCTTAATTGTCAGCATCCGAATATCTTCATCGGATATTCATCCGCGCTCTTCATTTACAACAACGCCGCCAACTCAAGCTGCACCTTCAACAACGCCGGCAGGCAGCTCTCCTTGATATCTTCCACCGCGATGCGCGCCGCATGCACGCTGATATTGATGGCTGCCACGGTTGCGCCGCGAAAATCCCTGACCGGCACCGCAATCGTGCGCAAACCCAATTCCAATTCCTGATCGACAATCGCATACCCCTGCTCCCGCGTGCGGGCGATTTCAAGCAGCAGCCGTTCCTTGTTGACGATGGTATGCGCAGTGATCGCTTCCGGTTGCAGGTGTTTTAAAAAGTCGTCGATCTGCGGCTGCGGCAATGCCGCCAGCAATACACGGCCATTGGCGGTAAAAAATGCCGGAACACGCGTGCCCGGCTGCAAAGTCGCAGAGACCAGCCGACCGGCGCTGACGGCCGCAACGCAGACCAGTTGATCGTGATCCAGCACGCCCACCGATGCCGCCTCCTGCAATGAATACGCAAGCCGGTACAGCAGCGGTTGGGCGATGCGCGGCAGCCGCGCCGAATGCAGATACGACTGCCCGAGACGAAGCACCTGCGGCGTCAGCGAAAAGAGCTTGTCCTGCTGCCGGATATAACCGAGATGCGTCAGCGTAATCAGATAACGCCGCGCCGCAGCCCGCGTCAGGCCGGTGCGCTGCGCCACCTCGCTGATGGTCAGGCGCGAACGCTCCTGATCGAACGCCTCGATGACTTGCAAACCCTTTTCGAGTCCGGCGATCAGATCGCGCTTCAATGGCAGCGCCAGCGCACTCTCGGCTGAATGTGTGATTTCTTGACTCATTTGGGCGATTCTCGCACAAATTGTGCGATATACGACTCTTAGCACCGTCCACCAGCTTGATTGCCCCGAATCATGCTCCTATGATTGCCGTCACCCGGACGAAATTCACACAGATCCAGGACCATCGCCCTAATCAGGAGACAAATTGAAATTCGATCCCGTAGCAGACGGTATTTTTCCCGAACTGATTTATCCCGCCTATCAATCCACACTCAAGCGCGGCCCCACCCAAGCACCGCTGCGCATCCGCGCCGCACTGCCAGTCAGCACCAATCCGACCGCCACACCGGCACTGATCCTGCCGCACGACATGGACTTGACCGCACACGGCCAAAGCGCGCCGCTGGGCGAAAAAATCGTCGTCACCGGCCGTGTGCTGGATGAAGACGGCAAACCGGTGCGCAATTCTTTGCTGGAAATCTGGCAATGCAATTCGGCCGGCCGCTACTGGCACAAAAAAGATCAGCATGACGCACCGCTGGACCCGAATTTTTACGGCCTCGGCAAAATGCTCACCGATGACAATGGCCGCTATCGCTTCGTCACCATCAAACCCGGCCCTTATCCCTGGGGCAATCATTCCAAGGCATGGCGTCCGGCGCATATCCATTTTTCGATGTTCGGCAACGTCTATGCGCAACGGATCGTGACGCAAATGTATTTCCCCAGCGATCCGCTGTTCGACTACGATCCGATTTTCCAAAGCGTGCCCGATCGCGCCGCACGCAACCGGCTGATCGCCCGCTACAGCCTGGCAGAAACTGTCGACGACAAAATGCTCGGTTACGAATTCGATATCGTTTTACGCGGACGCAACGCTACGCCGATGGATCAATAGGATCAACACCATGACTGCCACTTCCAACCAAGGTATTACCGCCGGTATTACCACATCCCAAACCATCGGCCCTTTTTCGCATGAAGCATGGCGTTGGGCCGTTGACGCCACGACCAAAGTCGACAGCGATGCACCGACCATC
>DATMOE010000098.1:0-2302 GCA_035568435.1 Herbaspirillum sp.
GGTAAAAGAAATCACCATGCAATTCATATCCACCACCAAGACACACAATGACTATGCCTGAACGTTTTTCCGCCGCTGCCTTGACGCAGTTTTCCGAAAGTGTTTTGCGTGCCGCCGGTTTGCCGCCGGCGCCGGCGGCCGCGGTCGCAAGTACGCTGGTGGACGGCGATTTGCTCGGACACGATACGCATGGACTCGCACTCTTGAAGCCCTATGTTCAGGAAATCGAAAAGGGCGGGATGGCCATCGCAGGCGAACCGACACTGATTTCCGACCGCGGCGCTTCAGTGCTGTGGGATGGCGGACACCTGCCCGGTCCCTGGCTGGTATTGCAAGGCATTGAGATGCTGATCCCGCGTGCCCGCCAATTCGGCAACGCCACGCTATCGATTCGGCACAGTCACCATATCGCCTGTCTGGCGGCGTATTTGTTGCGCGCCACCGAGGCCGGTTTCATGATGCTGCTTTCTTGCTCGAACCCTGCGGCGCAAAGTGTCGCGCCTTTCGGCGGCACTAAAGCAGTGTTTACGCCGAATCCGATTGCAGCAGGGATTCCGACTTCGGGCACGCCTTTTCTGATCGATATTTCCGCTTCGATCACGACCAACGGCATGACCAATCGCATGCACAAGGCGGGCCAGCAATTCGATGAGGCCTGCCTTCTTGATGGACAGGGTAATCCCAGCCGCGATCCGGCCGTGTTGGCCGAAGATCCGCCCGGCACCATCCTGCCTTTGGGCGGTTTGACGGGCGGCCATAAAGGGTTTGGTCTGGGCTTGCTGATCGAGGCTTTGACCAGCGGGTTGGGCGGTCACGGTCGGGCCGACGCGCCGCAGGGCTGGGGCGCATCCGTGTTCATCTCGCTATACGATCCATCGGCATTTGGCGGCCAGGCTGCGTTCATGCGCCAGATGGACTGGATTGCGCAAGCTTGTCGCAGCAATCCGCCGCGGCCGGACGTCGCGCAAGTCCGCATGCCCGGCGATCGAGGCATCGCCCGTCGCGCCGAACAGTTGCGTGATGGCATTACGCTGCATCCGAGCATTCCACCGATGTTGGCGGAACTGGCGCGTAAGTTCGGACAGGACGAACCGCGCAGTTGCTGAACACCGATTTACCGCGATTTTCTTCGCGGTTTTTTTTCGCATCTTTCCACGCCCTGATAACCCGCATCGCCCTGCGCGGCGATCGCCTCACCGCGCATCAGCTTCTTCTTGGCGGCGTATTCGAGGTCGCAAAAACTTCTCTGCAATCAACTTTTCAGTGATGAACTGCTGCTATTTTTTCAGCGCGTGCGCGCTCGCGAAACGCGCGCCGATGAATAAATTAACGCCTCCACAGGGAGGCACGAATTCTGCTTAAAGGAGTTTGCACCGCCATAAAAGGAGGGGGGTGTCGACAAGCAATACGTCGATTCGTAATTCAATTTTTAGGATATGAAAATGAAACTGCAAAAATCACTTCTAGCACTCGCAGTACTGGGCACTGTCTCAGGCGCTGCATTGGCGCAAACCAACATTACTATCTACGGTATTGCCGATGCAGGCCTGGACTATGACACTGCCAGGTACCCTGGTGGCTCACTATTGGCGGTGCGATCCGGTCAACAGAGTAGTAGTCGCTTTGGTATTAAAGGCTCTGAAGACCTCGGTGGCGGCATGTCGACAAATTTCATGTTGGAAAACGGCTTCCAACTTAACGATGGCTCGTTTAAATACGGTGTAAATGCCACAACCCCTCGCCTGTTCGGCCGTGCAGCATGGATTAGTCTGGATGGCGGCTTCGGCTCCGTCAAATTGGGTCGGCAATATACCTCGATGTTTAACGCGCTGGGAGCAATCGACCCGTTCGGCATCTCTACGGCCGGCAATGCGCAGTATCTCTTCGGTTATGGTCTGGACGCACTTGACCCGATCGCCCGTTCAGACAACACCGTCAGCTACACCACGCCGACTGTTGCCGGATTGAGCGGGCTGGCTGGTTACAAGTTAGGCAGCGCGACCACGGGTTCGGTCAACACTAGCAGCAAGTACCTGGGTTTGACCTATGCTAACGGCCCGCTCCTCGCCATGGCGAGTTATCAAAACGTGCACGGTGTAAACTTTTCAGGCTATGGCGCGGCATCACCCCTTGGCGCGATTGTGGCCGAAACCAGTCTGGGCGCTGTGGCCAATACCGTCACGGGCGCCACGGTGGACACTGACGTCGTCGGCGGGACTTATGATTTCAGCGTCGCGAAACTCGCTCTCGCCTATGGCACTACCAAAGCTAGTGCGATTGGCACCATGAAGACGAATAACTA
>DATMOE010000099.1:0-6182 GCA_035568435.1 Herbaspirillum sp.
TCTTTACCTCACTGCGCACAACCATCCACCACAGCCCGCTCCAATCCGCCTTGCCCTTCATTTCGCAACAAGCGCAGCGGTGGTGGATAAGTTAGCAAGTTACAATTGCGCATATTCAAAAATATCGGTATTTCATGACTTTCATCCAAAAACTATCCGCCGCGTGGGCCGCCAACGATTCGATGCTGTGCGTCGGTCTGGACCCTGATCTTGCCAAATTCCCGTCGCAATTGCAGGGCAAGCCGGATGCGATTTTTACGTTTTGCAAAGCGATCGTCGATGCCACCGCCGATGTCGCTTGCGCAATCAAGCCGCAGATTGCCTATTTTGCCGCGTTGCGCGCCGAGGATCAGCTGGAAGCGATATGCGACTATATCCGCACGGCTTATCCAGCTTTGCCGATCGTGCTGGACGCCAAGCGCGGCGATATCGGCGCGACCGCCGAGCAGTATGCGCGCGAAGCCTTCGAGCGTTATAACGCCGATGCCGTGACGGTCAATCCGTATATGGGATTCGATTCTGTCGCGCCGTATCTGGAGCGGCGCGATCGCGGCGTAATTGTGTTGTGCCGCACCTCCAATCCGGGCGGTTCCGATTTGCAATTTCTGAATGTGGATGGGGTGCCGCTGTATCAGCACGTGGCGCGTCTGGTTGCCGATAAATGGAATACCAACGGTCAATGCGCGCTGGTAGTCGGTGCGACTTTTCCGTATGAGTTGGCGCAAGTGCGCGCCATCGTCGGCACGATGCCGGTGCTGGTGCCGGGCATCGGCGCTCAGGGCGGCGACATTGTCGCCACGGTTGAAGCGGGCGGCATTGCCGGCGGCCGCGGCATGATGATCAGTTCCTCGCGGGCGATTTTGTATGCGGCGCCGCCCGCCGCGGATATCGGCGACTTCGCTGCCGCTGCGCGGCGTGTCGCGTTAGAGACCCGCGCTGCGATCAACGCTGCGGCAAAGTAATCGGATGGTTGTACTTCAGCAAGTCAGATAGCGCTGCAATCCCTGCAAGGCATGCAATACGCTTTGCTCGCGCACGGCTTGACGATCGCCGCTGAAAACCAATCGTTCGGTATGCGTAACCTGATTGACGACCCAGCCGAAGCAGACGGTGCCGACCGGTTTGCCCGGCACGCCGCCGTCAGGGCCGGCAATACCGGTGGTCGAGATGGCGACATCGGCATTACTGTTGCCCAGTGCGCCTTCGGCCATCGCCCCCGCGATTTCCTCGCTGACGGCGCCATGCTGCGCAATCAGCGCTTCGGAAATATCCAGTAATTCGTTTTTGGACGCATTCGAATAGGTGACGAAACCGCAGTCGAACCATAACGATGAGCCGGCGATTTCCGTGATCGCTTGCGCAACCCCGCCGCCGGTGCAGGATTCGGCAGTCACCGCGAACAGACGTTTTTCTTTTAATAACTGCCCGACGCTGGCCGCCAGCGTAATGATTTTTGTTTTGGTGTCTGCATCCATGCTTGCCTCCCCAATGTTGCAACAATTTCAAAAATCAGAATCCATTGCAAAAATGCCTCTTACTACAGTGGATTTCCCATGATTACTTGCCATAACGCTAGCACCAGCAGCGTGTAAAACGCGGCAAGGATGTCGTCCCACATTACACCAAAACCGCCTTTGTAGCGACGGTCGAAATAGGCGATCGGCGGTGGTTTGACCATATCGAAGAAACGAAAACAGAGAAAGGCCCAGAACTGCGTTTTCAGATCGGCCGGCATCACCATGACCAGTACCAGCCATATCGCAATGATCTCGTCCCATACCATGCTGCCATGATCCGGGGCGCCCAGATCGCGCCCGGTTTTGCCGCAAACAAAAATGCCGAGGATAAAACCGGCAACGATGATAATGAGCCAATTGTCGGCAGAAAACAGCAGCGGCCAGCGCGCACTCAACAAATCGAACGATAGCCATCCGAACAAGCTGCCGAAAGTGCCCGGCATGAATGGCGCAAGACCGCTGCCGAAGCCTTGCGCGATCCAGTGCGCCGGATGCGCCAGCATGAAGCGCACGCGTGAGGGAGGGCTTGCGTGCGCGCTTGCATTCACGTCCACGCTTGAGTCGGTTTTATCGGGAGTCATCAGGAAAAGTGATCGAAAGAAGAAACGGTAATGTCCAGCGGCGCGCCGTTGCTGTCGCGCAAACGCAAACCGGGCGCGCGCTCGATGCTGCCGATGCGCGTAACGGGGGTAGTGCTTGTCGCGGCGCACAAAACAGCCTCGCGTTGAGCGCTGGGCGCAGTGAAGCAGAGTTCGTAATCATCGCCGCCGGCCAGCGTGAAGCGACGTTGCAGAGCGCGTTCTTGCCGGCGCAGCACAGGGCCTGCCGGCAGCGCGTCCACATCAAGTACTGCGCCGACGCCGGAGCGCTGCAAAATATGTCCCAGATCGCCGTTCAAACCATCTGAAATATCGATGGCGGCGTGGGCGATGCCGCGCAGCGCCAAGCCCAGCGCTACGCGCGGTGTCGGGCGATGCATGCGCTCGGCGGCGGCTTGCTGCTCGGCTGCAGCGAGCGTTATTTCATTGCGGTAACCGGCCAGCGCCAGCCGTGCATCGCCTAATGTGCCGGAAACCCAGATATCGTCGCCGACTTGCGCTGCATCGCGCCGCAGAGCGCCGTCGGCCGGGACTTCGCCGAATATCGTAATGCTGATGGTCAGCGGCCCTTTGGTGGTATCGCCGCCGATTAGTTCGCAGCCGTGCAAATCCGCCAATGCCAGCAAGCCGCTGGAAAACGGCCCCAGCCAATCATCCTGCGCCGCCGGCAACGCCAAGGCCAGAGTAAAGGCCAGCGGTTGCGCACCCATTGCCGCTAGATCGGATAAATTCACGGCCAGGCATTTGTGGCCTAAAGCCAACGCATCGGCGGCCGGGAAAAAATGCCGTCCTTCGACCAGCATGTCGGTGGAAATGGCCAACTGCATGCCGGCGTTCGGCTGCAATAGCGCGCAGTCGTCACCGATGCCCAGCACGGTACAGCTCTGGCTGCCGGCTGCTGCAGGGCGGGTGAAATAGCGGGCGATCAAATCGAATTCGGACATGGCGGCGATTGTACCTAATGCTGCACTGCACAGGGGGGATTGCGTAATAGAACTCATTTCATAAATAGGCATAAGCACGAATGGACTATTTGACAGAATTGCTGCGTTGCGCCGCTTGCCCAGGGGGCCACCCTGGGCTGCGCGACGCGCCTTGCACTTCGGCTAAATAGCCTCATTCGCACTTATGCCTATTTATGAAATGAGTTCTAGTATGCTGCCACTAAGTAACACGAATAAAAATGTATTTATCCATGCTATTTGCGGGACAGGATACTAGTAATTGATGAAATAAGTTTTCGCTACTCTGGTAAAATCCCAAGTCTTTCTTGGCTACTATAAAGAGATGCAGCGTATGGATTCGATGATCGATCAAAAAGAGCAACAACGTCAGCAGCTACGTCAAGCTGCTTTGGAATACCATGAGTTTCCGACGCCAGGCAAGATCAGCGTCACTCCCACTAAACAAGTAAGCAATCAGCACGATCTATCGCTGGCGTATTCGCCCGGTGTGGCTTCTGCTTGCGAAGAAATCGCTGCCGATCCGGCCAACGCATTCAGATATACCGCCCGCGGCAATTTGGTCGCTGTCATTACCAACGGCACTGCCGTGTTGGGTCTGGGCAATATTGGCCCGCTCGCGGCCAAGCCGGTGATGGAAGGCAAGGGCGTGCTGTTCAAGAAATTTGCCGGCATCGATGTCTTCGATATCGAAATCAACGAAACCGATCCCGATAAGCTGTGCGATATCATCGCCGCGCTGGAACCGACTTTCGGCGGCATCAATCTGGAAGATATCAAAGCACCGGAGTGTTTTACTATCGAGCGCAAATTGCGCGACCGGATGAAAATTCCAGTATTCCATGACGATCAGCACGGCACGGCGATCATCGTCGGCGCGGCGATCCTGAACGGCTTGAAGCTGGTCGGCAAGCAGATGAAGGATTGCAAGCTGGTGGTCTCCGGCGCCGGCGCTGCTGCGTTGGCCTGTCTCGATCTGATCCTTGATCTGGGTTTCCCGATCGAAAATATTTTCGTCACCGATCTGGCCGGCGTGGTCTATAAAGGCCGCACCGAGCTGATGGATCCAGACAAAGAACGTTTCATGCAGAAAACCGACGCGCGCACTTTGGCCGAGGTCATTTCTGGCGCCGATATTTTCCTTGGCCTGTCGGCTGGCGGCGTATTGAAACCGGCAATGGTTAAGGCGATGGCGCCGCGTCCGCTGGTGCTGGCGCTGGCTAATCCCTTGCCGGAAATTACACCTGAAGAAGTCAGGGCAGTGCGCGACGATGCGATTATCGCCACCGGCCGTTCCGACTACCCGAACCAAGTCAACAACGTTCTCTGCTTCCCGTACATCTTCCGCGGCGCGCTGGATTCCGGCGCGACCACGATCACCCGCGAGATGGAAATTGCCGCGGTGCATGCGATTGCCGATCTGGCGCAAGCCGAACAATCCGATATCGTCGCCACGACTTACGGCATCGCCAATATGGCGTTCGGCCCCGAGTTCATTATTCCGAAGCCGTTCGATCCGCGTCTGATGATCAAAATCGCGCCGGCGGTGGCCCGCGCGGCGGAAATATCCGGCGTTGCCGCCCGTCCGATTCAGGACATGGAAGCCTACATCGACCGCCTGCAACAGTTCGTCTACCGCAGCGGCACCTTTATGCGTCCGCTGTTCCAGATCGCCAAGAAAACACCGGATGAGCGCAAGCGCATTGTTTTTGCCGAAGGCGAAGAAGAAAAAGTATTGCGCGCGGTGCAAGTAATTATCGACGAGCACCTGGCGCGGCCGATTCTGGTCGGACGTCCTGCGGTGCTGGAGCAGCGTATTCAAAAGTTCGGCCTGCGTCTGAAACCGGGTGTCGATTTTGAAGTCATCAATCCAGATTTCGATGAACGCTACCGCGATTATTGGCAGACCTATCTGGCGATGACCAATCGCAAAGGTGTGACCGAGCAATATGCGAAGCTGGAAATGCGCCGCCGCCATTCGTTGATCGGCGCAATGATGATTCATAAGGGCCATGCCGACGGCATGATCTGCGGCACTTTCGGCACGACCCAATTGCATTTGCATTACATCGATCAGGTGTTGGGCAAGCGCGATGGCGTGAATGTGTATGCAGCGATGAACTGTTTGATTTTGAGCGATCGTCAACTGGTGCTGACCGATACGCACGTCAACGAAAACCCGGATGCGGCGCAATTGGCTGAAATCACGGTGTTGGCGGCGGAAGAAATGCGGCGTTTCGGTTTGAAGCCGCGTGCGGCTTTGCTGTCGCATTCCAATTTCGGTTCCAGCAACAGCGAATCGGCGGTCAAAATGCGCGATGCTCTAGCACTGGTGCGCAAGCAAATGCCGGATCTGGAAATCGATGGCGAAATGCATGGCGATGCCGCGCTCAACAATGCCCTGCTGCGTCAACAGATGCCGAATTCGCCATTGACCGGCGACGCTAATCTGCTGGTGCTGCCGACCATTGAATCGGCCAATATTGCTTATAACCTTTTGAAAACAACCTCCGGTAACGGCGTTGCGATCGGCCCGATTCTGCTGGGTTGCGCCAAGCCGGTACATATCCTGACGCCATCGGCTACGGTTCGGCGCATCGTCAATATGACGGCGCTGTGCGTGGTGGATGCTGTTTCGGAGCGTTAAGCAAAGAGGTAAAGCAAAATCTGTAAATCAAGTTAAATCAAATCTGTTCGATTTGGTTTAAATACAAAACGGCGTGTCTTCGAAAGAAGATGCGCCGTTTTTTTATTAACGCTGTCACTTTAGAAATTTCGGAGTTTTCTTATTTGAAAATCTCCTAAATGTGCGATTGCTGCTTCTCGCATAGCAAGGCAATCTGAACAGGTTCGCCTCAGTAAAGTATTTAATTCTGAGAAAACCTATTCAGTATAAGAGTGATCTCATGAGCATTTCCCAAGAGTCTGATCAAATTCCTAATTTTTCGATAAAAGAGCATGGGAAATTTTTGCTGTGTGTTCCTATCGGATGGGAAACATATATTTCACGAGAGTTTTATGAGATACAAGAAGGTTTAGTTGCGCATGGCTGGACTAAGCTCGTCATCGGCGAAATGGAAGATGCCGCTATTGTGGCTGCAATC
>DATMOE010000100.1:0-5423 GCA_035568435.1 Herbaspirillum sp.
TCTGGATGCGCCGGACCCGGTATGCGATCTCGACTATGTCGCCAATGCCGCACGCGACAATGTGCCTGTGCAGACGATGCTGTCGAATTCGTTTGCATTCGGCGGCACGAATGCCGTCTTGGTGCTGGGCACAGTATCTTAACGTCCCAGATTACGGCGTTCGGTCGGCGGCAATTTCTCTAATATGGAAAAGGGCCGCATCTTGCGATGCAGCCCTTGAATATGGCACAAATACGATAAACATCTACGTCTTCAGATCAGCACTTCAAGGCCATATTTTTCAACAATATGCAGTAATTTCAGAGCCATGCCACTTGGTCGTTTTTGGCCTGTCTCCCACTTTTGTACGGTGGATTCACTGGTGTTTAAATAACGGGCAAATACAGGCTGGCTGACGTGGACATGCTCACGGATTCGTTTGATGTCCTTGGCCGCTAATTCAGATGTTGGTTCCAGACAAAGGACATCGTATTGACGCATGGTGGTTTTACCAACGACACCCGCACGATGCAGTCCTTTTGCGGCACTATGAACCGCAGCAAAGGCGTCATTTTTCGGTTTGGCCGTCGTAGTTTTAGCAGTCATGGCAAATCTCCAATAAATCTTTGTCTTTCAATAGCCGAACAATTTCAGAGGCTGTCGCGCGAGCATAATCTTTCGCAAGTTTCCTGAACCCGACTAGTTCGTCCGGCGCTATGTTCTCGCGGTCTTTTTTTGCGTATAGGTACGCATATATCCAATATCGGCCAGCTTTAGCCAAAACGATTGAACGGTGCATGTTATTGTTCAATCGCTTTTTGTAGACACCACCGCCAAGATCATCTGCCTGTCCTTGCATGACTTGACATATGGCACTACAGAGTTCGCTATTTGTAATTTTCGCCTTTCGCGCTTCCTTCGAAAACCACTCTGTTTTGAACACCCGTGAGGATGCCATAGTTTTTACATCGGTGGTCTTGGGTACGTTTTTTAGCATGCCGCAGTGTAGCACTGGGTGCTATCAATATCAATGAGGCTTGTACCGCTTTGCCCGGCACAGAAAACAGCCACGGCACCCTCAGCCAGACGCACTTCCGCGCTCAGCGCCTCAATGCCGCCGATAACGTTTCCGCATTAGCGTCCGGTTTCAATGCACATCAACATATTGCCGAATAGATAACGCCACTTGGTCTCTAATGTCGTTTTTAAAAAACCGTTTTTTCTGCGACCTTTTACGGTGATGGGCATCGATTAATTCCAGCGGCTTTTCTGCGTAGGGAAGCGGCATTTTATAAAAATTTGTGTGCGGAATAAGGTCGCCATAATTTTCAAAGAATTTTTCATACGAAAAATAGAATTTGCTGCCCCGCGAAATCTGGTTTTTATCGCCGATACCCACGATCATGTCGACGCCAAGGGCCATTCCAACCCCATTCATCGCGGCCATCAATAGTTGGGCCGGCTGAATATCGTGACAAACTTTAGTCGCCTGCTTAACGTCCTCAAAATCGCCCATGCCTTGCACGCTGGATAGAAAGAGCACGTTATCGTTCGGCAGCGCAAATGAACTGCCATTGGCGATGACAAAAATAATGCGATAAATATTTACCTGATCTTTTTTAAAAATCAAACACAGATCCCCTTCAAAATCGATCGTATGGGGATAATCCATCACTATTTCAAAGGAAATACCATCAATGTATTGCGACCAAAGCGGAATGGGGGAATGACAAACAATATCCAGAAAGTCATGTTTGAAATGTTTCTGCAGATATGAATAATGTTCGATTAATATCGCAAGACAAGTGGTTGTAGGGATATCAAGTGCAATGTAATTTCTTAAATACTTATACGACAACTCTGGATTTCTAATAATTAATTGCGCAGCTTGTGGATGGCTAAGAATACGGATGAGCCTCAAATGCTGCCTGAGATTAAAAAGCAGCAGCGCCGCTCTACGCCACGTTTGTAATGTAAAGATCGATCTTCTCTGCAATATATTCCGGGTAATCACGGATGTCGTAAAGAAGAGAAATTTAAATGGCAGTTTTGGAGTGGTCGACATGACTGAATCCTTGTAAAAAAAACTCTCGATTACGTGCTATTTGAAAAAATAAACTTACCTCAGGTTTGGCCACCAGCACCTCGCACAAAGAAACGACGCAATCGAATCGTCGATAGCAATAGGGCATGCCAGGAATCGTTAACCGCCCTGATCCGCCATCCCGTGACAACCACCATGAGCGGATACAACAGACAAGTAATCACAACTGCGCCGCCGACCAGCGTCACATCGGTGAAACGCTGTGGCATCAGCATCCGGTAAGCGATCAAGACCAGCGACAACACAATGCTGCCCACCAACGGCGGCGCCAGCGCATACCACATCATGCGCAAGCTCATACCAAGCGCGCGATTGAGCACGATTTGCGATACCGGAAACACCAGCAGATACGCGGCGCAAAACGAGAGGCTCATGCCGAGCAAGCCGAATCGATAAAAGCTCGCCGCCAGCACAGTTGCGAGGGTTAATTGCACAACGCCAAGCCATACCGGCATGCGATTTCTTTTGGTCGCGAAAAACAGGTAGTCATTCAAATCCACGATTGAGGACACCAGATACAGCAGTGCCAGAACGCCCACGATCGGCGCTGCCGGCAGCCATTTCGCGCCGAACACCGCCGCCACCAACGGCGTCGCCATGACCGCTTGAAAGCACAGCAAGGGCGCAATGCAGAACAGCGTAATACCGAAAATTTTTAAATACCCTTGACGCAACGCCGCCCGATCCGATCCGGCGTCGGAGAACACCGGCAGTGCGACTTTCTGCAGTGAACTGGCAATGACCAGAAACACAGCCGAAGTCACCCGCTTTGCCAGGTTATACAGACCGGTGGCATACGGCCCCAGGAATAGGCCGACCAGAAGCGAGTCGCCATTGTTGTTGGCAAATCCCAGCATGCCGCTTATCCCCACCTGCCGAATATCGTCCCAATATTTTTGTGTCAGCGCGCGATCGAAAAGGATGCGTGGCAGCCAGCGGCTTTGCACCACGACCAACACCAAGGCCAGCCCGGATGCCGTTACCTGCTGCACCACCAACGCCATCGCACCCCAGCCACTGCTGGCCAGCCCGATGCCGATGATGCCGCCGATCGTTACCGACACAATCGAGCGGATGGCAAGCTGCCGGAACATCATGTTGCGCACCAGCCGCGCTTCATAGGCCCGCACCAGACCGAAGAAGAGAACTGAAGCGCTCATGCCTTGCAACACGCCTTTCAGCTCTGGCGCTCGGAACACAGACGAAACCAGGCCGGCCGAAAAAAACATCAGCGCTGCCAGCAACAAGCCCGCCGCCGCGCAACAGGTAAATACCCAGGAATACAGCCGGTCGTTAGGCTCGGTGGTGCGGACGATGGGCAATGCAATCGCGTCGAATATCACGATGCGGGTAAATAAAATGAAAAGATGCGCCACGGTAAGCAAACCAAAGGCATCCGGCGCCAAAAAGCGCGCCAACACCGCAAAGGCCAGGAACGACAAAATTTGCTGCGCGAGGTTATCCACGATCGACCAAATCGACCCGGATGCCAGACTGCCGTTGATGCTCTCTTTATGCATTGCTCTTGTCGTTATTTCTTTAAGGCAATCAATAGAAGTTAATGCAATTTTTTGCCATGCTGTGCCACGCATGTTGTTGTATGCACAACAAAAAGACAAAGGGAAAGACGGCTAGTTCAATTTCTCAAAAAATTATTTAAACTATTTCCACGCATCAATTTTCACGTGCAATAAATGAAGGGCAAGGCGGACTAGAGCTGCTGTGGCGGATGATTGTGCGCAGTGACGCAGTGAGATAAAGAAGAGAAGGGAGGTAGTCGAAGGCTGCCGGAATGACACGAACGAAGTACAACCATCCGCCACAGCCCGCTCTAGTCCGCCTTGTCCTGAATTTCACAACAAGCCCTAAAAATTAAAGCGTTGATTGTTTCCAGAATTTGCAGGATTCTGTTTTGCAGGAGGCGTGTAATGGAAACCGCATTAAAACTTTTGCCCGATCCAGCAGATGCCGAGAATCTTCGCCGGCACGCTCCACTGCATGCGCCAAGCATCGTCAAAGCGTCCAAACTAAAACTATCGCCGAAGTCAAACGTCGCGCAGGGATTGCGCGCCATCATCGTCAATTGCTTGGCGCAAATTCAGGGCAATGAGACCGGCGTCGCCCATGGCAACGACCCTGAGAGCGTGCACCAGATGCGTATCGGGCTAAATCGCTTGCTCTCTGCACTGGGCGTGTTTTCCGATGTCATTACTTGTCCACGCACGTTGCATGCCGAACTCAAGTGGCTGACGCGGGAATTAGGGGCGGTGCGAGATTGGGAAGTTTTAGCCGGCGTCACATTGCCTGACATTATTGCCGCCCATTCCGGCCAACCGGAACTTTTGCGATTGCAAAAGGCATGCATGCAACGGGCGCAAAATAAACGCCGGCACATCGCTGCCGTGATCAATTCGATACGCTATTCACGCTTGATACTTTCATGCGGCAATTGGGCGCATGGGACTGACTTTGGCATGCACTCAAGCAGCCCGATGCACAAAAAACTGGCGCAGCCGCTGGCAAAATTCGCCATGAAAATCCTTGAGCAACGCCATAAAAAATTGCAAAAAAAAATTCGGCTGTTGCGCGATGCGGAGGCAAACGATACGCCGCAAGTGCAACACCAACTACGCAAAGCCGCCAAAAAGAGCCGCTACGCCATCGAATTTTTCAAGTCACTCTTCCCAGCCAAACGGCTACAGCCCTGTCTCAAAACGCTGACGACATTTCAAGCCGTATCAGGCCGGATGAACGATGCCTCCGTTGCCATGGAATTACTGCATAGCCTGGGCGAAGAACGTGCTTACTTGGCGCAAGCCGCCGGCTTTTCCAACGGCTACCTGACGATCCACAGGGAATCGGATGCCGGCAAACTCGATAAATATTGCAAGCGTCTCGCCACGCGTTGTCAAATATAAGCTACTTCGGTCATCATGCCCGCCGCTTGGTGATACTCGTTGTGACAATGCATCAGCCAGCGCCCTGGGTTGTCCGCGTCGAATGCAATCGTCACCTTTGCCATCGGCGGCACCTGCACCGTGTCGCGCATGGCTCCCTGAAACGCCTTACCGTTGAACGCAATAACTTGAAAATGGTGACCATGCAAATGCATCGGATGCGACATCATGGTCGTATTGTGAAAAGTGATGGCCACCCGTTGACCGGCCCTGACTTTTAGCGTGTCGCGGTTGTCCCAACCCTTACCGTTGATTCCCCAGCTATACGGCTGCATCGACCCGGTCAGCATCAGCATGAACTTCGCATCCACAGGGCGGCTCGCCAAAGGTTCCCGCGCCGACAAGCGCAGCTCCTGATCGAAATTCACGGCGCCAGCCGGTTT
>DATMOE010000101.1:0-4100 GCA_035568435.1 Herbaspirillum sp.
GTCCGTTCAACGTTGAAAATCTCAGTAACGCCGGCAGCGCCACCGGCAGTGACGGCAGCGCTCAGGACTTGCGGGCGGTCAATAAAAGTCTCAACAACCGGTTGGCCAAAGATATCTCCGACCATCTCGGCTCCGGCGCCAAAAGCGCTAATAGTAAAGATTTGAAAAATGTCGGCCCCAGTGTGCAATACAAATTGCGCGACAAAACCGGTCAGGCGCGCGAATATCTGAATTACATGCAACCGATCGAGATGGATGGCATCTACGTTTTCCTGGCGGGCATGCGCGACAATCCAAGCGATCAGTTCCGCTATTTGCGTATTCCCGCAGACGATAATGGCTCGGTGGACGAATGGATGCGCCTGCGAGCAGCGCTGACAGACCCGCAACTGCGCGCGGCGGCGGCGCATCGTTATGCACTGCGAGCGATGCGCGATAGTCACGATACCGGTGCAGGCATCGAGACCTTGCGTGTTCAGCTTCAGCAGTCGGCGCAGAAGGGATTGGACTTGTTTGCCGGGGATGGCAAAACTTCCGGTTATCTGGCAGTCTCCAGGTTTCTGGAAAATGTACCCGCCGCCGAGCAGGAACGCGCCGCCGATATTTTTATTAAAATTCTCAACGCAAGCTTATGGGATTTGTGGCAAGTGGCGCGGGAAAAGGCCGGGCTGAAAGCGCTGGAACCGTCCGATCAGCACGCCCGTTTCATCCAAGTTGCCGGCAACGCGTTATCGGATGCCGGCTTCTATGGTGCACCGGTATATCTGCAATTGCGCGACTTTGAAGAAATCAAGGCGTCGGTGCTGCAATTGACGCGCTCACCGGGCAAAAAAGTGGTGTATCTGGGCTGTCTGTTGCTGGTGCTGGGCGTGTTTTCAATGCTGTATATTCGTGAGCGCCGGGTCTGGGTCTGGATTCGGCCCGATGGCCACGGCAATACCAACGCATTAATGGCAATGAGCTCGCAACGCAAGACGTTGGACTTTGTAAATGAATTTGAAGCGCTGAAAGCGAAATTGACGCAATCGGCGTAAGCTCCCCGCAATCGCCCCTTGAGCGCTGCAGGAAATAGGAGAAAACGATGGAATTAACGCAAACTTACGTTCCTGATCCGGGGTTTTTCAAACGCCTTGGCGCAGTGGATTGGCTCTATGGCGCGGCGTTGCTGACGGCCTCGTTGTTCGGGCTGTATCGCTACGGCAGTTACATGGATTACTACGAAAAGGCGGTCCTGTTTCTGGCGGCGCCGACCTTTACCTGGCTCGGATGGCATTGGAAATCGGTACGCTGGCTGATGGCAGTGCTGGCGATCCTCTCTCTGAGCGCCATCGGCATGTATGGCGGCTCGCTGCAAATGGCGGATCAGAATTTTTTCCTGAAATATCTGCTGTCCAGTCAGTCCGCGGTGTTATGGATGAGCGTGTTTTTTATCTTGTCGACGCTGTTTTATTGGGGCGGCATGATTGCGCGTTCGAATACCGGTTTCTCGATCGGCTCCAAGCTCTGCTGGGCAGGCGTCATCTTCGGTTTTACCGGCATGCTGGTGCGCTGGTATGAATCCTATCTGATCGGCGCTGATGTCGGCCACATCCCTATTTCGAATCTGTATGAAGTGTTCATTCTGTTCTGCATGATCACTGCGCTGTTTTATCTGTATTACGAAGAGCATTACAAAACCCGCCAGTTGGGTGCGTTTGTGATGCTCGTGATCACGGCCGCCGTCGGCTTTCTGATTTGGTACACGATCGCGCGCGACGCCTCGGAAATCCAACCGCTGGTGCCGGCGCTGCAAAGCTGGTGGATGAAGATCCACGTGCCGGCCAACTTCATCGGCTACGGGACGTTCTCGCTGTCGGCGATGGTCGGGCTGGCGTATATATTGAAATCCAAGGGGTATCTGGCGGATCGCCTGCCATCGCTGGAAGTGCTGGACGACGTGATGTACAAGGCGATTGCCGTGGGCTTCACATTTTTCACGATTGCGACCATCCTCGGCGCGTTGTGGGCGGCTGAAGCGTGGGGCGGTTACTGGTCATGGGATCCAAAAGAAACCTGGGCGCTGATCGTCTGGCTTAATTATGCCGCCTGGCTGCACATGCGCTTGATGAAAGGCCTGCGCGGTCAGGTCGCCGCGTGGTGGGCATTGATCGGGCTGCTGGTGACGACGTTTGCGTTCCTCGGTGTGAATATGTTCCTGTCCGGTCTGCATTCGTACGGAGAGCTGTGAGCTGTGATATGGCGCCGGTGCGCAAGGCAGCGCCGGCATCAATGTTTAATGTGTGTCTTGCCTCCCCAATCCTGTAGGAAATGAGCACTTTCAATCCGTTATCCGTGCGCGCATTCGTCGCACACCGTCAAATTCAGCGAAAAACGCGGGCGCGCTTCAGAGTCGCTACCGGGATACTGTTGTCGTTGCTGTTGCATGGCGGGTTGCTGTGGTATGTCCTGACGGTGGCGCCTACGCCACTACCGGAAGGCGTCACTGCGGCGGTACAAGCGCCGATGATGATTACACTGCTGCAGAGCAAACAGACACCCTCGGCCAAAGCGCCCTCGCCGACGCCGCCAGAACCGGTGCGTTCAAGTACGCCGCCTAAACCGCGTCCTCAAAAAGCCGTCACACGCGCTGTACCACAGACGACGCCGCGGCCGGTAATGCCGCCGTTACCACAGACGCCAAACGCCGCGCCGGCGCCTACCGCCGATATAAGCACCATGTTGAACGCGGCCCGCGCGCGTCGCCAGCAAGCTGAGCAGGCAGAGGCCAGCGATGACGACACACTCGCGGAGAAAAGCAACAAAGCACCATCCGGTAATGAAGTTGCGCAGGCTAACGTCGACTTCTCGTTGCGCAAAAGTAAAGGTTACGGCGGCGTATTCCAGATCACCAGTATCGGCCCCCGCGTTGGCATATTCACGTTCTATGGCTGGACCGTCGATGCAAGCAACAGCACGCACCAGACCATCTCCGTGGATGCCGGCCTGGGCGGCGATGTTCAAATGGCCATCATCGCGCGCATGATTGTCCTGATCCGTGAGCATTACAAAGGAAACTTCCAGTGGAATTCGAGGCGTTTAGGAAAGGTCATCACGCTGTCGGCGCGTCCGCCTGACGAGCCCGGTCTGCGCGAATTCATGCGGCAAGAATTTTTTGCAGACGGCGAGCACTATTGATCAGCGCTGCCTTAACGATGCTCTTCGCGTGGTTCACGCGACAATAGCCGCGCCACCATTTCGGCCACCGGCAAGCCGTCGAACAGGGCGCTTGCCACCGCGTCGGTAATCGGCATTTCGATGCCGTGTTGTTGCGCCAATGCGCGTACCGCCCTTGCGCAACGCACACCTTCGGCCACATGCCCCAGCTCGGCTTCGATCGCATGCAGCGCCTTGCCCTGCGCCAGACCCAGGCCGACCTTTCGATTGCGCGACAGATCGCCGGTACAGGTCAGGATCAAATCGCCTACACCCGACAAACCCATGAATGTTTCAACACGGCCGCCCAGCGCGACGCCGAAGCGGGTGATTTCGGCCAGACCGCGCGTAATCAGCGCCGCGCGGGCATTCAGGCCCAATGCCAAGCCGTCAGCAGCGCCGGTCGCGATGGCGAGGATATTTTTTACCGCGCCGCCGACTTCCACGCCGATCAAATCGTCGCTGGAATAAATGCGCAGTTTGTCGCCGTGCACGGCCTCGACCACGCGTTCGCATAAGGCCGCATCGGTGCCGGCGATGGTCAGCGCGCAGGGCAGGCCGCGCGCCACTTCCTGCGCAAACGACGGACCGGACAACGCGCCAACGGCGATTTTCTCGCCCAATACTTCACGTACAATTTGATGCGGCAGTAAATTGGTGTCCTGCTCCAGCCCCTTGCAGAGCCAGACCAGATTGGGGATGGGGTGTCCGCGCAATTGCTCGCTGATGGCGCGCAAACCCGCTACCGATGAGGCGACAATCAGTAAAGCGTCTTTATCCGGCACGTTCACATGCGCCAGCGCGGCCGCGAAATCGGCGCTGCATTGCAGAGCGGCAGGGAATGTAAAACCGGGTAGATACAGCTTGTTTTCACGCGCGTTTTGCATCGCGTCCAGCGCGGCGGGATG
>DATMOE010000102.1:0-2576 GCA_035568435.1 Herbaspirillum sp.
GGAGCGCCATAAGGCGGAAATATGGTTGCTCGATGCGCATGGCGAGGAACTGCCGGTTTTTCTGTCTCCCAAAATATTGCACATAAAAGATGCGCCGGCCATCATCTACATGGTCGCGATGGATCTGACCTCCCATAAGCAGTACGAAGCCAGATTAGAGTATCAAGCCAACTACGATGCCTTGACCGGCCTGGCCAACCGGAACCGCCTGCATGATCGTCTGCGGCAGGCGATCGTATCGGCAGAACGCTATGGACACCAGATCGCCGTGGCGTTTATCGACCTCGACCATTTCAAATTCATCAACGACAGCCTGGGTCATCATATTGGCGATCAGTTGCTCAAGGCGGTGGCTGCGCGTTTGAAATCGTGCATGCGGGAAAACGATACGGTGGCCCGTCACGGCGGCGATGAATTCGTGGTGGTGATCGATCATTCCAATGAGAAGGTCATTTCATTGCTGATGCCGAAAATACTGGCCTCGGTGGCGGAACCGATCATGGTCGATGAGCGCGAGTTGCACGTCACATGCAGCATCGGTTTCAGCCTTTATCCGATCGATGGCCGGGACGCCGACACACTGTTGAAAAACGCCGATGCGGCGATGTATCGCGCCAAGGAACAGGGCCGCAACAACGTGCAATTTTATACGGAAGAGTTGAATCAGAAGATCCGCAAAAGACTGGTCATGGAATCTATTTTGCGGCAGGCATTGGAACGCGGCGAGTTCTTCCTGCACTACCAGCCGCAGGTCGCTTTGCAAACCGGTTGCATCATCGGTGTGGAAGCGCTGATTCGCTGGAATCACACCACGGAGGGGGTGATTTCACCATGCGACTTTATTCCCTTGGCCGAAGAGCTTGGCTTGATTGTGCCGATCGGCGAATGGGTGTTGCGCACTGCCTGTGCGCAAATGCAAGCCTGGCAATTGGCTGGTTTGCCGAAGATCAGCGTGGCGGTCAATCTATCGGCGCGTCAGTTCAGGCAAAGGGATTTGGTGGACGTCATTTCCCGCGTGCTGCAAGAGACCGGCTTGGCCCCCTGTTATCTGGATATTGAATTGACCGAGAGCATGGTGATGTTCGACGTCGAACTGGCGGTCGCCACGCTGGGCAAGCTCAAAGCGATGGGAATCAAGCTATCGATCGATGATTTCGGCACCGGCTATTCAAGCCTGAGTTATTTGAAGCGGTTTCCGATCGATGTACTGAAAATCGATCAATCGTTCGTCAAGGATATTACCAACGATACGGACGATGCTGCGATTGCGCGTTCCATCATCGCATTGGCGCATAGCTTGAAACTGCAGGTGATTGCGGAAGGTGTCGAGACCGAGGGGCAACTGAAATACCTGAGCCTGCATCGTTGCGATGCGATACAAGGTTATTATTTCAGCCGGCCCGTGCCGGCGGATGCCTGTGAACAGATGCTGCTTCAGGGCAAGCACTTGCCGGTCTGCTTTGGCAATGACGCGTTCGCTGCGACACAGGACGGCACACTAGCTTAGAGCGCCTCAATTACAACAAAATGCTGAACTTTCGGCATATCCATCCCCTCTTATGGAAGATTTATGGCGTGTCGCCATACTTTCCTGGCATTTCAAGCTAAATTAGCGTTTAGCTCTGTAGTCCGCCTTCCTGGTCGAACCTCTCGACCGAACCTCTCGACCACTCCTTCCGAGATGAGGCTATCTTATGATGCACGAATTTTTATCCAATAATCATGACGAACTGATACAGCGTTGCCGCGAAAAGGTCGCGCAGCGCCCGGCGCGGAAAGCGACCGAAGAGCAGTTGCAAAACGGTGTGCCGATGTTTCTGGACCAGCTCATCAGAACGTTACGCATTGAGCAAACCGAAAGCCCAATGGACAGCCGCAAAATCTCCGGCATGTCCGGCGGAAGAGATACAGCCTTATCCGAAATGGGCGTCTCCGCTAGCCAACATGGACGTGAATTATTAAAGCTGGGATTTTCTGTGGATCAGGTTGTGCATGATTACGGCGACCTATGCCAGGCAATCACCGATCTTGCTTACGAACGCGATGTGCCGTTCGAGATCGATGAGTTTCGCACGCTCAACCGCTGCCTGGACAACGCGATCGCCGATGCGGTAACCGAATTTAGTTATCAGCGCGATTTTGTTCTTTCAGACAAGCAGTCCATCGCAGAAAATGAGCGGTTTGGATTTTTTGCGCACGAATTGCGCAATTATCTTGGCACCGCAACCTTGGCTTTTGCTGCCGCCAAAGTGGGTAATTTAAATTTGTCCGGCGCCACCGGCACCGTGCTGGAGCGCAGTCTGAATGGCTTACGCGATTTAATTACGCGTTCCGTGGAAGAGGTGCGAACCACCTCAGAGCACGCGGTGCATTCTCAGATTTTTTCGGTTGCGGAATTTATCGCAGAGGTTGGCGCTGCTGCGGATCTTACGGCGATGGCCTCTGGCGGCGAATTTTTCGTCTCGGATGTAGATACGACGATTGCGATCAAGGGATATCGTGAATTACTCTTGTCCGCGGTGGGGAATCTGCTGCAAAACGCGTTCAAGTTTACCCAGCCGAAAACCGCAGTAATG
>DATMOE010000103.1:0-10824 GCA_035568435.1 Herbaspirillum sp.
AGCGCCAGCTTTGCGCCCTGCTGCGCCGCGTCCCGCACCAGACGCTGGGCGACCGCATAATTTTGCGCCGGCTCCGGCGTCGAAACCATCTGGATTGCGGCGACCTTGAACAGATCGCGATTCAATTCGTTCATATTTGCCTCTTATAACGATGCTGCAAGACAACATTGTGCCTTCACTGAACAGCATTAGACTTTAATTGCTTATTATCATCCAAGCCGGGCTTTGCCATTTTAGTGACCGTGGGATCGGTCCACGAGCCCGCAATGTTGTACTCAAAGGTAAGCTGTTTCATCAAGGGATTGCGCAGGAACAATTGCGCCAGAAAGGTGCCCACGCCGACCACCGGATTGATCGCCAGCGCCACCAGCGAGGCGGTACCCAGATTGACTTCGGGGATGACCACCACTTGCAGTTGCTGCGTTTCCTTTGCCACATCGGCCTGACCACTCATCAATACCGTCGCGGCGACACTGGTCATTTTCAAATTGTCGGTGCTGGCGATACCGCCGGCGACATTGGCGCTGCCGAACAGACGATCGAAGGAAAAGCCTTCGGAAAATACATCGCGGAAATCCAGTGTCAGACGGCGCGGCAAGGCCTGCAAATTGAGTACGCCGAGCAGCTTGGCCGCACCCGGATCGACCTTCAGGAACTGCCCGGATTCAAGATCGAGATGAATCTGCCCGGTCAACGATGGAATGTCCAGCGCAAACGGCAAACCGTTCCACGTCACATCGCCATCCAGTTGGCCTTTGCCGCCGCGCATCGTGCCTTCAAAACCGAAACGGCTCAGCAGCTTGCCCGCATCGTGAATATCGAGCGCATAGGTCAAGTGCGAAGTATTGTCCTTATCTTTGACAATCCAGTTGCCGGATGCCTTCAATTCCGCATCCGGGTTACTGAGCGACAATTTACTGATGCGCCATTCGCGGCCGGCCGCAGTAGGAACGTTGTCGGCCACCAATTCCAACCGCCCCAGCGATTTACCGAGCAAATGAAAATCGTCTGCGATGATATCCAGGGCCGGTATCTGTACGTCTTCGCTGCCCAATAATTCGCCCACGCTGCTGGCCGTCGATTGCGCAATCGTCAATTTGGCCAAGCGCGCGGTGATTTTTCCCATTGCGCGGCCGGATGGCGATTCGCTCCAGGTCGCATAGCCGGAAGCTTGCGACGAATCGAGATTGAGTTGCCACAGATTGCCGTTGTGCGATGCGCCCAGCACGACATGATCGAGCTTGCGGCCCATCGCCTGCAATTCGTCCGCACGCACCGCCATGGCAGTGGGCTGCAAATAACCGGCCATTCCCGCACGCACGCTGCTGCCTGATGTCGAGGGACCGCTGATGCTATTAATGAGGCCGCTCCAGGCGTCGATATTCAGCGACTTGGCATTGATCGACATCAGCAAGCCGCTGTCCGGCATCGCTGCCGGCCGGTTGATACCGATGCCGGCGCTGGTGACACGCGATACGGCATGCCGATCGGTCGCCGATTTTTCACGTAAATAGTGGGCATCGATCACGCTGCCCACACTGGCTTTGATCTCATCGCGCACGATGCCGGGCTGATCTGAAGGCACACCGGCGATCTCGAATTTCAGTGGCAATGTTTCGCCCTGCTCCTTGGCCAGCGGCGCCGGCAACGCAATGCCGATACCCTGCAACGTGGACTCGACGGTTATTTTCGGCGTGTGGTTTTTTACTTGAATCGTGGCCTTGAAACGGGTACTGCCGCCAACCTTATCGAGTACAGGCTTGATTTCCGGCATCGGATAAGCGCGCCGCAAACCATCGGCCGAAGCACCGCCATCGACCGTCACCAAGGTGCTCTTGTCAGGCAAAGTGCCGCCAGCGATGTTGACCGGCTCACCCAGAAACTGCCCCTTGAGATTACTCAGATTGAAACCGGTTTCTTTGAAGCCGAGCTTGCCGTTGGTGTGATAAATCATCGGAATGCTATTTTGCAAACTGACGTCGTTATTCAAGAATTGCAGCGTGCCATCAACCTTGGCGTCGATGGCGTGCTCCAGCGGCACCTGCAGTTTGAGTTGGAGACGGCCGTCACCGGTGGCGGTGGTCTCTTCGGTAAAGTGATCGATCCAGTCGATGACATGGCTGGCGCTCACATAACCCAACAAATTTTGCATGGCGCCGGCAGCATTGCCGGTGATTCCCAGCAGCGCTTTCTGGGTGTACATATCCGTCACTGTGGCGCTGACGTCGGATAAATCGACGCCGTTGGTACGTGCCGTATCGGCATGAATCGCCAGGCCGCCCCGATCGAATACGATCGTGCCTTTGCCCTGCTCCAGCAACGGCCATGCCGGCGATTTTCCATCGGCGCCGAATTCCTGCGGCGTGTAATTCATGGTCAGATTGTCGAACTTGCCGCTGATATTGAATTGCCCGGCGCTCTTGTCGCCGGCATGCGCCGTCTGGAACGGGAAATGTGCCAGATCGCCCTGCAAGCGCACATCCGCATCGCTGATCCGGCCCTCCAGCAGTGCCCCCGTGAGCCAGTCGCGCAGGTGCTGCGGCGTCTGCAGCGGCAAATAACGGCCGATCGTATTGATATCGAATTGCACCAATTTACCGTGTAGATCGCTGACGCCGGGCCGGTCGCCGCGCAGCGGCCATAAATGCGTACCGGCAATCGTTCCCACCAGACCGGGCCGTGCGAAATCCATATGATCGATCTGCAGCTTCAGCATGTCCTGCTTTTCGAACGACCAACTGGCTTGCAGATCGAGCCGATCGAAGGGCATCGCCGGTTCGGCAAAATAACCCGGCAATTGAAATGTCAATTTTTCCGATGCCAGCGTGAGCACGCCGCCTTTTTCGGTCAGATCGACCTGACCGCTGAGATTGTCGAAACCGGGAATGCCGGGCGCGGCAGCCTGCGCCGGCGTAGTCGCTGTTTTCGGTTTCGCCAGATGCGGCGGTTGTGCGTGCAGGCCCAACCCTTGAAACGCCCCCTTGAGGCGATACGTTTCGATCTGTGGATAAGTGCCCTGCCACTGGGCTGAGAACGCCAGCAGTTGGCCGCGCGGCGCTAAATCGTTCAGTAATTGCCGTTGCGGCCCGGTCAGCGGCAAACGGCCGGCCAGATCGCTCAATATCTGCAAATCCAGCAATTGTGCAGTGATGCTGAATTTTTCAGACTGCGTGCCTTGTGCCGGCACAAAGGTTTCGCTGATCGTGGTTGGCGGCAGTACCGCGCCGTCGCTGGTTTTCAATGAAAAATTCTGTAGCGACACACTATAACCACGGGTGCCGATGCCGATACTCGGCGTACCTTCGGCGATGCTCCCCACCGGTTCGGCGCCGATCACGCGTCCGGCCACATTGGCAAGCTGCAGTGGCTGCAATCCCTTGCCCAATTGCGCCGACAAGTCATTGAGGTGCAGATCGGCGGTAAAGTCGGCCACGCGGGCCCGATCCAGCGTCAGCCAAGCCCGCACCGAACCGGCGCCGCGCTCCAGCGCAAAGGGAAAATCGACATACTGCTTCCACAGGGCCAGATCGGTATTGCGCAAATCCGTATATAAAACGCCGCTCCATTGCTTGATATCCCCGATATCGCTGGCGAATACCGCATGCTGAAAATCGGCGCGCACATCGAGCGGTGCGGCCAGCGATGCCGGCGGTGTCGCTTTCAGTGCAACGTGGTGACTGCGCCAGTCATTGCGCACGACGAGATTGAGATCATCCAGGCGCAACTCCGCAGCGCCGCGCGCCTGATCTTCCCAGCGCAGCCGCCCTTGCCGGATCACAATTTCACGCTGCGCCAGCACCCATGCCAGCGCAGCGTTATTTTTATGATCCTGAGTCACCGGAATACCGGCCACAAAAATGCGGCCTTGGGCATCGCGCAAGATCGACAAATCGGGACGGGTAATGGCCAAGGTATAGAAGCGCAGATCGCCGGTCAGTAGCGTTTGCCAGGAAATACTGGCGGCAACCTGCGGCAGCGTCAGCGCGCTACGGCCGGTTTGATCGTGAATCACCACATCGCTCAGGGACAAACGCGGCCGCAAACCGTCCCAGGAAGCACCGACCGTGGCAATCGTCACCGGATTGCCGATGGCGCGACTGGCGATACGCTCGATGGCGCCTTTGTAATCGTCGATATGGGGGAGAACAACGTAGCGCAACGTCAAAAACAGTACGCAAAATAGGAAATAAGCCAGTAATAACAACTTACAAAACGCACCGAACACGTGATAGGTAAGCCGATTGACGCGTTGATAGCCCGTGCAGAATGCACGTCCATAGGCGGCTAAACGGTGTTTGAATGCGTGATTCGGATTTGCAGACATTAAAAAAAGCATTAGTAAATCGGCAATCGCACATAGTCGCACGAAATACGGGGATTTCGCACAAGCACGGCCCGCTTCGGCGTAATTTTTCTGCCTTAAATCTCAACACGCCCCAAGCATTCCCCCGACGGCGCTGGCATACTCTAGCCATTGCCATCAAAAGAGCCGTACTGTGAAGCCATCCCTCGCCAACCATGACACCGCCGTAGCCCCGAAGGTTCCACCCGATGTTTTGCCGAATATTACCCATGATGTGCAAGCTTCACCGTTAAGCCGGCTATCCCGCTTTTACCAGCGCTGGACCAGCGCCGCCCCCCTACGCGCCGAAGCTATTGCCGAATTGGCAAGATCGGCAGTGGAACGCCCGCAGTTCGCGCTATTGCTGCAACGCGACCTGCAAGCCGGCCGCGCGCTGCCCGCGGCGATGCGGCGCTTGCGTAATCTGCTGGTCTGCACAGTGATTGAACGGGATTTGTCCGGTCGCGCCGACATGGCCGAAGTGGTGCACACCATCAGCCAATTTGCCGATTTTGCGATTCAAACCCATCTGCAGGCATTGATGGCCGAAATGGTCGCGCTGCACGGCACACCGATCGGCGCCGCATCGGGCCTGCCGCAGCAGATGATCGTGCTCGGCATGGGCAAACTGGGCGGTGAAGAATTGAATGTCTCTTCCGATGTCGATTTAATCTTCGTCTATCCCGAAGATGGCGACACCGCGACCACATCGGATCAACAACGCAGCCTGTCGAATCAGGAATTTTTTACCCGGCTCGGCAAGAAACTGATCGCTGCGCTGTCGGAAATGACCGAGGATGGATTTACGTTCCGGGTCGATATGGCGCTGCGGCCGAACGGCAACTCCGGCCCGCTGGTGGCCAGCCTGAATATGGTGGAAACCTATCTGATCCGCCAGGGCCGCGAATGGGAACGCTACGCTTGGACCAAAGCGCGCGCCGTCACCGGCGAGCCGGACGATATTGCCGCACTGGAAGCGATCCGGCAGCCGTTTATTTTTCGCCGTTACCTGGATTACGGCTCGATCGATGCACTGCGCTCCATGCATGGCCAGATCCGCGCCGAAGTCAAACGCCAGGAAACACGGCATCCTGATCGCAGCGATAACGTCAAACTCGGCCGCGGCGGTATCCGGGAAATTGAATTCCTGTCGCAAGTATTCCAACTCATTCGCGGCGGCCGCGATACCGAACTGCGCGACCGTTCGACGCGCCGTACCTTGCGCACGCTGGCCGATAAAAATCTGCTGACGCCTGAAGTCGTCGAGCAATTGCTGGAAGCGTACGCGTTTCTGCGCAATCTGGAACATCGGCTGCAATATCTGGAAGATGCCCAGACGCATACGCTGCCGGCGTCCGAAAACGACCGGCTGCATGTGGCGACAATGATGGGCTACGCCACTGTCGAGGCCTTATTGCGCGCCTTGAATCAGCGCCGGCATTTTGTGGCTGCGCAGTTCGATGCGATGTTCAGCGACAAAGAAGCCGCCAATGCCAGCGAAAACGAGGCCGCAGGCCACCGGATCGCCTGCCGCATCGCCGAGCACGACAGTAACGAATCTATTCAGGAAACACTGGGCAATCTGGGATTTCACGATGTGGCGACCACCGCCCAGCGCTTGCAAGCCGTCTGGCGCTCGCCTCGACTGCAATCGCTGCCGGAACAAAGCAGTGTGCGGCTGCTGGCGCTGATCAATGCGGCATTACCGATAATTGCCCGGATCGACGAAGGGCAATTGGCGACCTTTACCCGGCTGCTGGATTTTCTGGAAACCATCGCGCGGCGCGCGGCTTATCTGGCGCTGCTGAGCGAATATCCCTACGCGCTCAAGCGCCTGATCCGCATGATGCATGCCAGCGATTGGGCCGCCAAATATCTGACGCAACATCCGGTATTGCTGGACGAATTACTGGACGATCGCACCCTCAAGGCGAAACCCGACTGGCCGGCCTTTGCGCTGGATTGTCAACGCCAGCTCGATACCGCTGCCGGCGACACCGAGCGCCAGATGGATTTGCTGCGCGAGATGCATCACGCGCAAGTATTCCGTTTGCTGGCGCAAGATATGGAAGGCGATCTGAGCATCGAAGCATTGGCCGATAATTTATCGGCGCTGGCCGATATTCTGGTCGCCGCCACATTGCAGGCGGCATGGCAGACGATCAACAATCGCCACCGCGAAATCCCGCGCTTCGCCGTCATCGCTTACGGCAAACTGGGCGGCAAGGAACTCGGTTATGTCTCGGATCTGGATGTTGTGTTTTTATATGACGACGACGATCAGGAAGCGCCCGGCCTGTACGCCAAACTGGCGCAGCGTTTCATCACCTGGATGACGGCCCATACTTCGGCCGGCACGCTGTTCGACATCGATATCGCATTGCGCCCCGACGGCGCCAGCGGCTTACTGGTATCGCCGATCGCCGCTTTCGAAAAATATCAATGCACCTCGGCCTGGCTCTGGGAACATCAGGCACTGACGCGCGCCCGCTTCTGCTGCGGCGATACGAGCATCGGCGCGCGCTTTGAAACCCTGCGCGAAACCGTGTTGCTGCAACCACGCGACGCGCAAAAACTGCGCGACGAAATCTGCGCCATGCGCCGCCGCATGCATGATGCGCATCCGAATCACAGCGCGGAATTCGATGTGAAGCATGATGCCGGCGGCATGATCGACATTGAGTTTGCGGTGCAATTTATCGTGCTGCGTTATGCGGCTGCGCACCCGGCATTAATTGGCGATATTGGGAATATCGCGCTGCTCAAGCTGGCCGGCGCGCTGGGATTAATCGATGCCGCGCTCGCCAATCAAGTGGCCGATGCTTACCGGCTCTTTCGCAAACTGCAACACCAGATCCGCATGCAAGGCGAGGAACGGGCGCGGGTGGCGCCGCAAAGTCTGGCGGCGGAAATCGATAGTGTGCAACGGCTTTGGAGCGCGCTGTTTCCTGCGGCCCTATCCTAAAAGCGGCTTGCGCGCTACCAGATTAATCAGCGTTTGCTCGGTATCCGGGCGCGGCGCAATACCGAAAATCCGCTCCAGCAAACCCAGATCGGGCCGGCTCCACCACAGGAATGGGGTGGATATCGCTTGTGGGGGAACGTCGAAACCGGCGCTGCGCACCAACGCTAGATACTGCCCGGCGGTTTTCTGTACTTCCATCGGATGCCGGAACAGCAAACGGATCATCCAGGATTCGATATAGCGCTTGGTGGATTCGGCAAACAGCATCACACCGCCCGGCTTGAGCACACGATAAAACTCATGGATGGCCTGCTCTTGCCCGACCAAATGATGAAAGGTCTGGTGGCAAAACAATAAATCGACGCTGTTGTCTTCCAGCGTCAGGCTGTCGCTGGAACATTGAATCAATTCTGCGCGCATACCGGCGCATTGCATTTCGTGTGTGCTGGCTTCCAGCATTGCGGCATCCACATCCAGACCGATCAAGCGTTGCGGCTGAAAACGGCGCTGCAACTTCGGCAGCGAACGTCCAAATCCGCAACCGACATCGACCACCACCGGATAGGATGCAGACCGGTTATCGCCGGCGGCTGCCAGCAGGCGCGTTAAATCCTGTAATGCACGCTCAAGCACATGCTGAGTCCAGGTTTCTGTTTGTAAAAACCAGATACCGAACCGGGTTTCTTCTACGTAGGAAAAGGATGGGGATTGCGCGGATTTGACGACCAATGGTGCTTGCATGCCATGCGTTCCTGCCAATAAAGATGGCGCATGATGCACCGTACCGGCGTTGTCTGTAAAGACCATCGGGCCAGTTGATCCCGCGACAAAACTAAAAATTGTCTTAATTTCTCTTGATCAGAATTTAATCACCGCCGCCAACACGCGATGACCGTCAATCATTCTGGGCCGTCCCATTCTCTGCACATTGAAATCGGCCCTCTCCATTAGCGTCGCCATTCCAGGAGATCCGACAAAAATGAGATTTTTCGCACCTTGGGTGGCTGCGGCAGAAACCGAATACCGTAAAAGTTCAACAGCCATCGGCGAAAAATAGAAATTGCGTGCAGTCAAATCGACTGCATGCGGATCTTGTGCGGTAAAGCGGGATAACTCCCATGTGTCGTAACATCGTGGCAAACGATGGCCATCCATCAATTGCGGAAACACCTCTGCGAGCAAATACGGTTTAGTAGTCGGCAAAAGCCGGCTATAAGCCATCACCTCTCCCGCCTCGTCACGTGCCACCACGTGAACAGTATCTTCCCGGTCGAACTGGTCGGATTCCATCCCATCGCTAGTGGGCACATCCCATCCAAGTTTTTCAACAAATATACGATGCCGATAACGAAAAAATTTTGAATACATCTGTTCGGACCATTCTTTAACCGTTCCTGAAAAAAATTGCGTTGTGTCCATTTTTTATGCATCCTAATTCGTAGAACACGAAAAATAATGAATAAAAAACCTTTAAGCAACTACCGTTAATTCCATTGCATTTCTCAGAATCTGGCACGCCAACAAAAACTCATTCTTAAAAAGAACAACACTTAACGCCACATCAAAATATTCAACAACCTCAATGCGGATACGATTTCTCCGAAAATGCTCAGCACTGCAAGAATCACCAGCTATATGAATCAGCAGGAGTTAAATATTGTGAATGCCATACACCAATCATTTAAACCGAAACTTAAATACTTTGCGTATAACAAATATTATTTATCAAAGCGAATGTAATGGAAAAACTGCCGTTTACTCATATTCAAACTCTTTTAACCGCAAAGAACAAACTTGCCGTATTCGAAATATTATCTAACTTGGTTTGCGAACTGGATTTTGATTATTTTTCATTCTATTTAAAGCTACCGCTGCCAGTCACCAGACCCACTGTTATCCATTTGCATAATTATCCAGAGGGTTGGATGAATCATTATTGGCAGAAAAAGTATGACACTGTCGATCCCACTCTGACGCGCTGCCGCAATTCCATCCTCCCTCTTTTATGGCAAGATTTGATGACAAGCGGTTCCAAGCCCTTTTGGCAGGATGTATTCCAGCATGGCTTGCGAAGCGGCATGGCGCAACCCTCTCACGGTCCCGGCGGGGCGTTCGGCATGCTTAATTTGGCCTGCACCGACCATCGTCTCAAGGCCGACGAACTTCGGTCACGATCACTTCGCTTATCCTGGCTGGCACAGGCAACCAGTCAAAGCATGATAAGAATTTTACATGGCAACCTGTATGGCGATCCCCATAACAGGCTGACCGCACGCGAAGTCGAAGTACTGCGCTGGACCGCCGACGGGAAAACCGCCAGCGAGGTCGGCCTCATCATGGAAATCTCCGAACGCACGGTTAATTTTCATGTTGGCAATAGCTTGGTAAAGCTCAATGCCACGAATAAGACTTCCGCGGTAATCAAGGCTGCAATGCTGGGCTTGCTTTAAAAAAAACGGTCACTTCCGTGACCATTTTTTAAATCAGGGCGCCAACAGCAGCGCCAGTGATGTTATGCCGTTGTAATGCGCTCGCCACAAATCCAGACCTTTTCATCTCTTCGACGAATTCCCCCAAGTAATTTGCAGCATCCTCCCCACGACTTTTTGGCAACCCCATCGCTTGCTGGATGATCATAAATTGTCCATCGAGAAGATGTATCCCGCCCAAACGCTTTACCTCCGCTTGCAGCGGCTGTTTAATCCCGGCAGCGACTTCTACCGATTGCTCCAAAAATGACGCCACCACCGATGTGGACGTTTGAACACGAATGATCTCAGCGTGTTTCAGCTCGCGGGTCAGGAACAAATCATAGGCGCTCCCCGTTCCCACCATCACACGATTTCCCTCTCTGTCAACCGCATCGTTATTCTTAATAGGCGATCCATCCCTGACCAGATAGCAACCTTCGATCAAGACATAAGGCGCCGTAAATGCGATATGGGCGCCGCGGATTGGGTCAATGGCAAAAAAGCCAAAATCGGCCTCTTCCGCAATGACAGCATCCACCGACTTGGCGGCTGCATTAAACACGATGAGCTCAATATCGACGCCCAGTTTTTCAGCAAACGCATGCGCCATGTCGACAGAGACACCTGCCGCATTCCCGTTAGCGTCGGTGCTTGCAAGGATTGGGTTGCCGACATTGATGGAAGCGCGAAGCTTGCCGGTTGGCGCGAATGCGGCGATCAACGATGGAGAGATTGTCATGATTATCGGAATTGTTTACGGGACTTGCACAATAACATTCACAGCCAATCGCTCAGCAAGCAGAATAATTTATAATGTCCGGCTGCGTCGATTTGCCCCTGCCTTACCCATAGAAAGATCACCATGAAGCGACTACTTGTCTGGGCCTTGCTGGCACTGAGCTTTGCCCTGTATGGCATCCGACCTGCAATGTCGGCCCCGCTTGAAGTCGGTTACATGCCGATCCTTCCCGATGCCCAGTTGTTCATTGCGCTGGAACAAGGAACCTTCCCGAAAGACAGCGGCGCGCCGAAGCTGGTGCAGTTCC
>DATMOE010000104.1:0-9365 GCA_035568435.1 Herbaspirillum sp.
CTGGCAATTTTACAAGTGGACGAAAAATGACCCTCCAGTCTTTGTTAAGCAATTTTGCATTGATATTATTCGTGTTGATGGTGCTAACCGGCGTCATCTGGTTTCTGGACAAGTTTCATCTCGCCAAACAACGGCAGGCCAGTGCGGATCGTGCGCTGGCCGAATTCGATGCGCGCAAAGCGGCGCTGATCAGTCAGGGCATTCAGCCGGACACCGACACCGCTTTGCGCGCCAGCATTCAAGCCGGGTTGCTCAAGCAACCGGTCTGGATCGAATATTCGGGCAGTTTTTTTCCGGTCATTGCCCTGGTGTTCTTTCTGCGCTCATTTCTGTATGAGCCGTTCAAGATTCCGTCCAGCTCGATGGTCCCGACCTTGATGGTCGGCGATCTGATCCTGGTCAATAAATTCGACTACGGCATCCGTTTGCCGATTATCAATAAGAAAATCATCGAAATCGGCAGTCCGCAACGCGGCGACGTCATGGTATTCAGATTTCCAAAGGATGAATCGCAGGATTACATCAAACGGGTGGTGGGTGTGCCCGGCGACAAAATAGTGTATAAAAACAAGAAGTTAACGATTAATGGCCGGACCTTGTCCTATCAGGCGCTGCCGGATTTTCTGGATGATGAATCACTCAACTATATGGGCCAGCTACAGGAAAACCTGGGCGGCGTAGAGCACAAAATCCTGAATAACCCGCGTGCCCCCAGCTATGTCCCGAATCCAGACAATTTTCCGAACCGCGAATTATGTTCTTACAATGTGGAGGGATTTAGCTGCACTGTTCCACAGGGGCAATATTTCATGATGGGCGATAACCGCGACAATAGTCTGGATAGCCGTTACTGGGGATTTGTCCCGGATAAAAATATTGTCGGAAAAGCATTTTTTGTATGGATGAATTTTGGCGATCTGAAACGTATCGGCTCTTTTCATTAATTGAGCAGGAAAAACAGTAAAAGATCGCAACAGCCATAGGTAACAGACTTGTGCAGGACGGCGTAAGATGGCCGGACTAGGAGTGAGCGACATACATGGATCCATTATTGCAAAATCGGCTAGGCCACACGTTCAAGGATGCTAGTTTGTTGCAGCAAGCCTTGACGCATCGTAGCCATAGTAGTTTGCATAACGAACGGCTGGAGTTTCTCGGCGACTCAATCCTGAACTGCGTAGTCGCCTCGCTGCTGTTCGAGCGTTACAGCACCATCGACGAAGGCGACCTGTCGCGGCTGCGCGCCAATCTGGTGAAACAGCAATCGCTCTACGAAATCGCGCAACGTCTGGAGTTATCGCAATTTTTGCGTTTGGGCGAAGGCGAATTGAAATCCGGAGGATTCCGACGGCCATCGATTCTGGCCGACACGCTGGAAGCCTTATTCGGCGCGATTTTTCTGGATGCCGGTTTTAATGCGGCGCGTGATGTCATTCGCGCGCTGTATATTCCGATTCTCGATACCGTCGATCCCAAAACCCTGGGCAAGGATGCCAAGACCTTGCTGCAAGAATACCTGCAGGGCAAAAAAATTCCGCTGCCGCAATACAACGTGGTTGCCACGCATGGCGCTGCGCATAGTCAGGAATTTGAAATCGAATGCCTGGTGCCGAAGCTTGAGATACAGGTTTTCGGGACTGGCGGCAGCCGTCGCGCCGGCGAACAGGCCGCGGCAAAACTGGCGCTCGAAGCAGTACAGGCGGCCATGGTGAAAACCCCGGCGAATGCGCGCAAGGCGCGGCCCCGTACTGCGCAATTGAAACTGGCAGGTATTGCTACGATCCAGCCGGACCCGGCGGCCGAGAATCCCGCGCCGGATTTGCTGACACCGGTTAAATCGGCTGCGGTAAAAGCTGAAAAAAACGCTGAAAAAAGCGAAAAGACTGAAAAGCCCGAAAAAAGCGAAAAAGTATCAAAGCCAGCAAGCGCCCCGCAAGCCCTTGTTTCATCACCGAATATCTCCAAATCCAAAAGCGCATGACAGAATCCACCGCCAGCCAAGAGTCCGTTTCAGAATCAGATTATCGTTGTGGCTATATCGCCATCATCGGACGCCCCAACGTTGGCAAATCGACTTTGATGAACGCGCTGATCGGCGCCAAAATCAGCATCACTTCACGCAAGGCGCAAACTACCCGTCACCGCATCACCGGCATTCAGACCATCGAAAACACGCAGTTCGTTTATGTCGATACGCCGGGGTTTCAAACGCGCCACAGCAATGCCTTGAACAAGACGCTCAATCGCACGGTGACCAATACGCTGCTCGCATCTGATGTCATTCTGTACGTGGTTGAGGCCGGCACTTTTACCGGCGCCGATAAAGAAGTCATGGATTTATTGCCGCCGAATGTGCCGGCGATTCTGGTCATCAACAAGTCCGATCGCGTCAAGGACAAGGCCGCGTTGATGCCCTTTGCGCAAAAACTGGCCGCGCAGCACAACTTTTCTGCAGTCGTACCGGTATCGGCCCAGCAACGTTTTCAACTGGATAATCTGCAGCAGGAAATCACCAAACTGCTGCCCCACAATCCACCGATGTTCGATGCCGACGACATCACCGATCGCAGCGAAACTTTCCTGGCATCCGAAATCGTACGGGAAAAACTGTTCCGTTTCGTCGGCGATGAATTGCCATACACCAGCACCGTCATGATCGAAAAATTCGAGCAGGAGGGCGATCTGCGCCGCATCTTCGCCGCGATTTTGGTCGAGCGCGATACGCACAAGGCGATGGTGATCGGCAACAAAGGCGCGCGTCTAAAAGAAATCTCGACCCAATCCCGGCTGGACATGGAGCGCTTATTCGGCGGCCCGGTTTATCTGGAAATCTTCGTCAAGGTCAAATCGGGCTGGGCCGACAATGAAGTCGGCCTACGCGCCTATGGCTACGAATAAAAGATTCTTTAGCTAATTTATTAAGCTTATGGTCGTTTCGACTGCAGCAATGCCCGGTATTGCATCGGAAGCCGGCGTTCCGATGCCAGAGGCGACGCCATTACCATCTTCGCCGCCTCCCTCCGCACCGCCGCGCCGCTCGCGTTCCGCCGCCCCGGATTCGCGCATCATCGGCCAGCCGGCCTTTGTCTTACACAGCTATCCGCATAAAGAAACCAGCCTGATCATCGATCTGCTGTCGCGCGATCACGGCCGCATTGCGCTGGTCGCCAAAGGGGCCAAGCGCCCGCATTCCAAATTGCGCGGCGTGTTGCAGACCTTTCAGCCGCTATCGGTCAACTGGACCGGCAAAGCCGAGGTCCGCACGCTGATTGCCGCCGAATGGGTCGGCGGTCTGCTGCCGCTGGAAAAATCGGCGCTGCTATGCGGTTTTTATCTGAACGAACTGTTGGTCAAACTGCTGGCCCGCGACGATCCGCATCCAGAATTATTCGATCATTATGTGGCGACGCTCAATCAACTGGCGCACGGTGAATCGCCGCCAATCGTGTTGCGGCAGTTCGAGCGTGCGCTGCTCAAGGCCAGCGGTGTCGCCGCCGATCTGACGCGCTGCATTGCCGGCGGCGGCATGGTTGAAGCCGATCGCATCTATGTCGTCGATCCAGAACATGGCACGCGTTTGGCGCGGGCGGCGGATGTCTGGCCGCGCATTCATGGCAAAACCTTGCTCGATATGGAGCGTGAAGACTATCGCGACAGCACGACCCAGACCCAAAGCAAATTCCTGATGCGTTTTTTACTCGCCCATTATCTCGGCGGCGCACAATTGAATACGCGCCAGATATTGATCGATCTGATGCAATTATGATGCCGCGCCGGGCGCTGCCGAGTGTAACTTTGCGATACCATCGCTTCCTGTCGCGTTTTATTTGAATTTCTGATTCTGCAAACTCCGCAAACGATATGAGCTATCTACAACCTGTCGGCCCGAGCATAGAACTCGGTATCAATATCGATCACGTCGCCACGGTGCGCAATGCACGCGGCACGACCTATCCTGATCCGCTCAGAGCGGCACTGGAAGCCGAGCAAGCCGGCGCCGATGCCATCACGCTGCACTTGCGGGAAGATCGGCGCCACATCCGCGACGCCGATGTCGAAGCGATCAGGCCGCAATTGCTCACGCGCATGAATCTGGAAGCCGCCGTTACCGCCGAAATGTTGGATTTCGCCTGCCGCATTCAACCGCAGGATGTCTGCCTGGTGCCGGAAAAACGGCATGAGCTGACGACCGAGGGCGGGCTCGATGTGGTGCGTTATTTTGCGCAGGTACAAGCGGCGGTGCGGCAATTGCATGACGCCGGGATCAGGGTCAGTCTGTTCATCGATCCCGATCCTGCGCAAATTCAGGCCGCCGCTGAGGCCGGCGCCAAGGTTATAGAATTACATACCGGCCGTTATGCCGAGAGCGAAGGCGCGCTCCAGATGCAGGAACTGCTGCGCGTGCAACAGGGTGTGCTGGCCGGCGCGCAGCGCGGTTTGCGCGTCAATGCCGGTCATGGGCTGCATTACACCAATGTGCAGGCAATTGCCGCGATCCCCGGCATCGCGGAATTGAACATCGGCCACGCGGTGGTCGCGCATGCAATTTTTGCCGGCTGGCAGAATGCAGTGCGTGAAATGAAGGCCTTGATCGTACAGGCGCGGCTGGCAGAGGAAACAGACAAATGATTTACGGCATCGGCACCGATATTATTAAAATTGCGCGTATAGCGGCAGCGCTGGAACGCAATGGCGATCGTTTCGCCGGACGTATTCTGGGCGCCGAAGAAATGGAAAAATTCAAGAGCCGCTACGCCAGAGTGCCCGCGCGCGGCATCAGTTTTCTGGCGACACGGTTTGCCGCCAAGGAAGCGTTTTCCAAAGCGATCGGCCTGGGTATGCGCATGCCGATGACCTGGCGCGCCATGCAGGTGCTCAATGCGCCCAGCGGCAAGCCGATCGTGGTGCTCAGCGGCGCACTGCTGACATGGTTCACGCAGCAGGGGCTGAGCGCGCAGGTATCGATTACCGACGAGGCCGAATATGGCGTGGCCTTTGTCATTGTGGAGAAGTGATGGGTATTAGTTCTGCTGCATCAAATATGCCAGCGCCGTTCGGACCGGTCATGCTGGATGTGGCCGGCAAGACGCTGGGCCCGGATGATATCGGCCGCCTTCAGCATCGGCTGACCGGCGGCGTCATTCTGTTTGCGCGCAATTACGAAAGCCGCGCACAACTGCTGGCGTTGACCACGGCGATTCGTGCGGCACGGCCGGATCTGTTGATCGCGGTCGATCATGAAGGCGGCCGGGTACAGCGTTTTCGCACCGACGGCTTCACCCGTTTGCCGGCCATGGGCGTGCTCGGAAAATTGTGGGACCGCGACGTCCTGCAAGCGACCGCAGCGGCTACCGCTACCGGATTTATATTGGCTGCCGAGTTGCGTGCTTGCGGCATCGATCTCTCTTTTACCCCGGTGCTGGATCTGGATTTCGGCCAATCCAGCGTGATCGGCGATCGCGCGTTTCATCGCGATCCGCGCGTCGTGAGCTTGCTGGCAAAAAGCCTCAATCACGGCCTGCTGCTGGCCGGCATGGCCAATTGTGGCAAGCATTTTCCCGGTCACGGTTTTGCGCAAGCCGATTCGCATGTCGCGATGCCAATCGATACGCGTGAACTGAACGACATTCTGCAAGACGACGCCAAACCTTACGAATGGCTGGGCATCGGCTTGACCGCCGTGATGCCGGCGCACGTGATTTATCCGAAAGTCGATAAGCATCCGGCCGGATTTTCCAAAAAATGGCTGACCATTTTGCGCCGGCAGCTCGGCTTCCAGGGCGTCATTTTCAGTGATGATCTGAGCATGGAAGCGGCCAGCGTAGCCGGCGGTCCGCTTGAGCGCGCCGAAGCAGCGCTGAAGGCCGGCTGCGATATGGTTCTGATGTGCAATTCGCCGGATAAGGCGGATTTGCTGCTGGCTGGATTAACGCATACGCAAAGCCCGGCGTCGGCGGCCAGAGTAGCCGCGCTGACGCCGGGGGCGCCGGCCAAGGATTGGGCGCAACTGCAAAACGATCCCCGTTACCAGAGCGCCATGGAAACCGTGCTGGCGCTGATGTCGGACTAATACGTCATGAGCAATTCTTTGCCGCCGGACTTACCGGAATTGCCGGACCCTTCCGAGCCATCCAATGCGCCCAAGGCACCAAGCGCGTCCGATCTGCGCGCACTGGTATTGGAGACCGTCGCCAAATTGCCGAATCTGCCCGGCGTGTATCGTTATTTCGATGTCGATGACAATGTGCTTTATGTGGGCAAAGCGCGTGACCTGAAAAAACGCGTATCGAGTTATTTCCAGAAGACCATGACCGGTCCGCGCATCGCGATGATGGTCGAACGCATCGCCCGGCTGGAAACCACGGTCACCCGCAGCGAAGCCGAAGCGCTGCTGCTGGAAAACAATCTGATCAAAACGTTGCAGCCGCGTTTCAATATTCTGTTTCGCGACGACAAATCCTATCCCTATCTGAAAATCAGCGGCCATGCCTTTCCGCGCATGGCGTATTACCGTGGCTCGGTGGACAAGCGCAATCAATACTTCGGGCCGTTTCCGAATGCCGGGGCGGTCAAGGAATCGATTCAAATTCTGCAAAAAGTTTTCTTGTTGCGCACCTGTGAAGACACGGTCTACGCCAACCGCACGCGGCCGTGCCTGCTGCATCAGATTCATCGCTGCAGCGGCCCCTGCGTCAATTTGATTACGAAAGAAGATTACGCGCTCAACGTGGAGAATGCGGCGCAGTTTTTGCGCGGACAGCAAAGCGCGGTGCTGGCGGCGCTGGAACAGAAAATGCACGGTTTCGCGGAGGCATTGCAGTTCGAACGCGCGGCGCTGGTGCGTAATCAAATCATCGCCTTGTCGAGCGTATTGCATCAGCAAAGCATGGAAACCAGCGGCGATGCCGACATCGATATTATTGCGGTGGTGGTGCAGGGCGGCCGCGCCTGCGTCAATCTGGCGATGGTGCGCGGCGGCCGCCATCTCGGCGACCGCGCTTATTTTCCGACGCATGTGGATGTGGCTGCGGCAACGTTGGCTACGGAAGAAGCGATCGATGCCGAAGTGCTCAAAGCCGAAGTACTCAAAGCCTTTATGGCGCAGCATTACATCGATAAATTCATTCCCGGTTCGCTGATCGTCAATTGCGAAATCGATGAGCCGGCGCTGATGCTGGCGTTGATGGAGCAATGCGGCCATCGCATCAGTCTGATTTTTCAACCGCAAGGACAACGCCGGCAATGGCTGGAAATGGCGTACAAGGGCGCGGAGATATCACTGGCGCGCCTGTTGTCGGAGCAGGGCTCGCAGCAATCGCGCACGCGCGCGCTGGCTGAAGTGTTGAATTGCGAAATCGAAGCGCTGGAAAATCTACGGATCGAATGTTTCGATATCAGTCACACGCAGGGCGAGGCGACGCAGGCTTCCTGTGTGGTGTTTCATCATCATGCCATGCAGAACGGCGAATACCGCCGCTACAATATCAACGACATCACGCCCGGCGACGATTATGCTGCGATGCGTCAGGTATTGATGCGGCGCTATGAAAAAGTCGCCAACGGCGACGGCGTGATGCCGGATATCGTGTTGGTCGACGGTGGCAAAGGACAGGTCGAAATGGCGCGCCAGGTGTTAACCGAGCTGGGCCTGGATATCGGCCTGATCGTCGGCGTCGCAAAAGGGGAAGGGCGCCGGGTCGGCCTGGAAACGTTGATTTTTGCTGATGGCCGGCTGCCGGCGGAACTCGGCAAGGAATCGGCGGCGCTGATGCTGATCGCACAGATTCGCGATGAGGCGCATCGTTTTGCGATCACCGGCATGCGCGCCAAACGGGCCAAAGCACGGCAAACTTCGCGGCTGGAAGAAATTGAAGGCATCGGCGCCAAACGCCGTCAGAAGTTGTTGGCGCGTTTTGGCGGTTTGCGCGGTGTGACCGATGCCAGCGTTGCCGATCTGGCTTCGGTCGAAGGCATCTCACGGCAGTTGGCAGAAGAAATATATAAGCAATTACACTGAAGTTTTGGTAGATTGCTGGGCTTGGAACGTATTTAAGCTTCGATACTGACCGCATCGCCTCTTTTGGAAAATTTTTAAAGCGAATTTATGCCTTTTAATATCCCAATTCTGCTGACCTGGTTGCGTGTCGCGTTGATACCACTGGTGGTTGGCGTATTTTATTTGCCGCAATTGGGATTATCGCGTTATGAGCAGGGCATCGCTTCGACGATTATTTTTATTGTGGCGGCAGCCACCGACTGGTTCGACGGGTTTCTGGCGCGGCGCTGGGATCAAACTTCGGCCTTCGGCGCTTTTCTCGATCCGGTCGCCGATAAACTGATGGTGACTGGGGCGCTGCTGGTGCTGGTGAATCTGGGACGGGTCCATCCGATCTTTGCCTTTGTCATCATCGGCCGTGAAATCACGATCTCTGCGTTGCGCGAATGGATGGCGCAGATCGGCGCATCGAAATCGGTTGCCGTCAGCTCGCTGGGAAAAATCAAGACGACGGCGCAAATGGTTGCGATCCCGATGCTGCTGTATTACGACATGTTGCCGGGCAATATCGATACCCGTTTCTGGGGCCATATACTGCTGATCATCGCTGCGCTGCTGACGGTCTGGTCGATGCTTTATTATTTGCGCAAAGCCTGGCCGCTGATAAAAAAGATGCAGTAGAAAGCCGCAATACCCAGTAATCGTATTAAGTAAGTTTATAGCGTGCAATGCTTGACAACCAAGCGCAGGCCTTTATAATAGCGCTCTGTTGTGAATGCGGGAGTAGCTCAGTTGGTAGAGCGCAACCTTGCCAAGGTTGAGGTCGAGAGTTCGAGACTCTTCTCCCGCTCCAGGATACGAAAGGAAGCCTTCAAAGCTTCCTTTTTTTATTCAATCTGGTGCATCTCGTTCACAGCTTTACCATCATCACCCCTGGCGGGGTAGCAAAGTGGTTATGCAGCGGCCTGCAAAGCCGTTTACGCCGGTTCGATCCCGACCCCCGCCTCCATTCAAATCACACATTTAGCCAAAATACTTAGCCCAAACACTTAGCCCGTTGTAAATGGGGCTTTTAGTTCGTGGCTTTTAGTTTTTTGGCTCACAGACTTTTAAGCATTATTATTTTTCCCAGACTTTTTCATCAACGGTTGAACACATCGCCGCCGCGCCTCGCCTGCCTGCAAACTTTTCACAAGAAATTGATAGGCGCGGCCGCACGGCGCAGCGCAATCCGGCAGGCTGAACAGCACCTGCCTCTCCTTAGATTAACAATTGTTAATAATAAATCAATCTACTATTAACTTTCGATCAAGCAAAATACTGCGATAAGTAAGAAAGTGTTGCAGTCTCGGCGCGGCCTGCTATTCCC
>DATMOE010000105.1:0-4391 GCA_035568435.1 Herbaspirillum sp.
CAGCAGTTCGCGCACCACCAGCGTCGAAGAGCGCACCACGCGCGCCACCCGCGGCACGTACACGATCGCCAGCGCCAGCACGACATTGAGCATCGAAGCGCCGAGCACCGCCACCAGAGCGATGGCCAGCAGGATATCGGGGAACGACATCATGGCATCGACCACGCGCATGATGGGACCATCCAGGCGTCGGAAGAAACCGGCAAGCAGGCCGAACAGCGTGCCGCCCAGCACCGAGATGACGACCACCAAAGCGCCGATGGACAGCGAATAGCGGCCGCCATAAATCACACGGGTGAATATATCCCGGCCGAATTCGTCGGTGCCGAACCAATGCGTTGCGTCGGGCGATATCAGGCGATCGAGGATTTTCAGCTCCATAGGATTGTAGGTGCTGACGGCAGGTGCGATGAGCGCCAGCAGGGTCACGACGCCGAGCACGATCACGCCGGCCAGCACCAGCTTGCGCCGAAACATCTTGCGCATGAATTGTCGAAACGTTAAGCCGCTGGAAGTAGTGGTAGTCATGGTTGTTTCAGGTGTTAATAGCGAACGCGCGGATCGATGACCATGTACAGCAGGTCGATAATGAGATTGATAAAAACATACAAACCAGCCAGCACCAGCAAGGCGCCTTGGATCACCGGATAGTCGCGGCGCAGCACGGCCGACACCACCAGATTGCCGATGCCGGGCAAGCCGAACAGCGTCTCGGTCACGATCGCGCCGCCGATCAGCAAGGCGAACGTCAGGCCGATAACTGTGATGATCGGAATGAGCCCATTGCGCAGTGCATGCTTCAATACCACGCGCCCCTCGGCCAGACCCTTGGCACGGGCGGTGCGGATGTAATCATCCCCAAGCACATCGAGCATGCTGGCGCGGGTAAAGCGAATAATCAGCGAGGAATTAAGCACGCCCAGTACGATCGCCGGCAGGATCAGGTGATACAAGCGCTCCGAAAGCGGCACGCCGGGATCGCCATAGCCGGCCACCGGAAACCAGCCCAGCTTGACCGCAAAGAATTGGATCAGAATCAGGCCGAACCAGAAACTGGGGATGCTGGCGCAAAGCATCGCGCTTCCGGTGAACACTTGATCGATTGGGCTACCGCGCCAGTATGCCGAAACAATGCCGCAGGGAAGACCTACCAATACTGCGATGGCAATCGAAAACAAGGTCAAAAACAGCGTTGTTTCGGCGCGCTCCCCTAGCGCCTGGGTGACCGGGCGCTGCAGAAAGATCGATTCCCCCAGATTGCCCTGGGCCACTTGGCCTAGCCAATAGCCGAATTGCACCGGTAAAGGCTTATCCAAACCGTAAGAAGTGCGCAGTTTGGCGATCGCTGCCGGCGTGGCATCATCGCCCAGCATGAGTGCGGCCGGGTCGCCCGGCGCCAGCCGCGTGATAAAAAACACCAATGTCGCGACGATCAACATCACCACAATCATGCCGGCGAAACGGGAGGCAAGGTAACGTGCCATGGTTAAAATTCCTGACTGATGAAAAATTGAAGCTGGCATGGCTCCCGCCACGCGTGGTTTACCTTTTCAGGCTGACGTTCCAAAAAGACGGCCACTCCGACGGCATATAACCTTCCAGGTTGCTCGACTTCGCCGTCAGCGTGTTGAAGTTACCCAGACGCATGTACGGCACTTCGGTATACACCACGCTTTGCACCTGCGCCCACAACGCACCCCGCTTGACGGGATCGGTCTCGGTATTGAAAGCGGTCAGTGCGGCCTCCTTGGCCGGCGTTTGCCACCAGCCCGGCGCATCGTTGCCCAACTGCGGCGGCAATAGCATGGGTTCCGGCAGGAAGGTGGCGTGGGTGACGTAGACATCCCACAATGCCGGATCGTTGCGGCGTTGCAGCAGGGTGGCCCAGTCGACGACCTGCAGATCGACCTTGAACCCGGCCTGCTTCAGATTCTCTGCCATGACCAGGGCGATCCGGTAATGAAAGTCGTACTGCTGGCTGGTGAGCAGCCGGATCGGCGCGCCGTTGTACTTGGCCGCAGCCAGCTCTGCCGCCGCTTTTTTCGCATTGCCCTGGTTATAGTGTTCGGCGCCGGCAGTCGAATAGAAGGGCGACCCTTTCGGATAATGGTTGGCTTCCAGATTAAAGAAGCGCTTGTCGCCATAGGCGGCCGTCATCATTTCGGTATCGCTCAAGGCATCTTGAAATGCCTGACGCACGCCCAGATTGGCCATCACGCCTTGTTTGGTATTGAGCACCAGATAGGGGTAACCGTACTGCGGCGTGATGATCGGCGTCACATTGGGCTTGTTTTCCAATCGCTTATAGGCCTCCACCGGCAACAGGTCGGCAAACTGATATTGCCCGGAAAGCGCGCCTTCGACGCGTGTATTGGCGTTCGGCACCGGCACGAAGCGTAGTTCGTCGAGCAGGGCTTCGCGCTTGCCGGCATAGCCGTCGGCCGGTTCCTTGCGCGCCGAATAGTCGTCAAAGCGCACCAGCAACAGATATTGATCCGGCTTGCGCTCCTTGAACTTGTAAGGGCCGGTTCCGATGTATTCCTTGAGTGGATTGGCAATGACCTCCTTCGGCATAATTCCCGCAAGACCCGACGGCAGCGCCAGTTGCGCCAGCAGCGGCGCATACGGGCGCTTCAAGCTGAACACCACAGTGTAAGGCCCTTTGGCTTCGATCGAATTCAATTCCGTGGCCAGCGTTTTGCCGCGCGGCGCCATCTCCATCCAGCGCTTGAGCGAAGCGACGACGTCATCGGACTTCATCTCTTTGCCATTATGGAATTTGACGCCGTGGCGCAAGGCAATCGTATAAACCCGGCCATCCTTGGAAATGTTCGGCAGCGCTTCAGCAAGCATCGGGGCCAGATTCCACTTGCTGTCGAAGGTGAACAAAGGCTCGTAGATATGCTGGGTAATGGTGGCGCTCAAGATGCTGGAGGTGAGCATCGGATCGAGCGACAGGATTTCGCCGGCCATCGCCAGATTGGCCGTGCCGCCTTTGGCAGGGGCGGCCAGAGCGGAAATCGGCATGAACAGAGTGCCTGCGGCGGCACATAAGGCAACGGACGCACACGCATTGCGCAGCAAGGAACGACGAAAACGATTTGGGGTCACGGGATCTCCTGGGGTTGATGTCACAACGATCACAACTGAATTCGTTCATGGAGAGCAGCACACCTTCAACGGTGGATACTGCTCCCGGCAATAATTATTTGTAATCTTATTACACATTCTGGATTTTGCAAATATATTTTGCCATCTTGCGGAAAAGTGTGTTCTTGCGTTAACTACTTGTATTTGCTGGACATTTTAGTGCGTTGCTGCACCTTTTTTTAGCATTGCGCACCAAAATATAGCCTTGCGAACGAAAGTGCATTATGAAATAATATTACTTGCAATGGCGAAATTAAGCCCCCATTCCGACTGCATTCACAAAACAAAGGTGACCTGATGCAAGAACAATTCGATCTTCTTATCCGCAACGCGACCATCGTCGATGGCACGGGCGCGCTCCGTTTCGATGGCGATATAGGCATTCGCGGCGACCGCATCGCGCGCATAGGCGACCTGGCGGCAGCGCGCGGCCAGGTGGAATTGAACGCCGGTGGCCGCATTGTGGCGCCGGGCTTCATCGATGCGCATACGCATGACGATCGCATCATGCTCTCCGCGCCGGAAATGACGCCTAAAATCAGTCAGGGCGTTACGACCGTGGTGGCAGGAAATTGCGGCATCTCGCTGGCGCCGATGCCGCAGATTCCGCAACCCGTGACCCCGCCGCTCAATCTGCTCGATGACAATGGCAAGTGGTTTCGCTTTCCCTCCTTCGCCTCCTACGTCGAGGAGCTGCGCGCGCATCCGGCGGCAACCAACTGCGCACTACTGGTAGGTCACACGACACTGCGCGTGGCGACCATGGGCGACCTGGAGCAACCCGCGTCCACCGAAGAAATTGCGCGCATGCGTGTGTTGGTGCAGGAAGCGGTGGAGGCAGGCGCGATCGGTGTTTCGACCGGACTTTTTTACGAAACCGCCATCGCCGCGCCGACCGAGGAAGTCATCGAGATCTGCCGTCCGCTCAAAGCAGTCAACGGCCTGTATTGCACGCACATGCGCAACGAAGCCGACCAGGTGATCGACTCGCTTGAAGAATCCTTCCGCATCGGCCGCGAGGTAGGCGTACCGGTGGTCATCTCGCATCATAAAGTGGTGGGGCAGGCGAATTACGGCCGCTCGAAGGAAACGCTAGACTTCATCGAACAGAACATGGCCAAGCAACCGATCTGTCTCGACTGTTATCCCTATCTGGCAGGCTCGACCATTCTTTCGGCGGACCGTGCGGCCAGCTCCTCGCGGGTCATTGTCACCTGGTCGAAAACGCTGCCTCAGTACGC
>DATMOE010000106.1:0-7271 GCA_035568435.1 Herbaspirillum sp.
AAACTCATGCGCAAAGGCGAGCTCACGCGTGCTGCAATCCTTGATGTCGCTTTGCAACTGGCCAGCCGGCAAGGGCTGGAAGGGTTGACCATAGGATTGCTGGCGGATCAGATGAAGATGAGCAAGTCGGGTGTGTTCGCCCATTTCGGCTCGCGTGAGGATTTGCAGATTGAAGTCGTCAAACTGTATCACCAGCGTTTTGAAGAAGAAGTGTTTTACCCGAGCATCCAGGACCCACGCGGTTTGCCGCGTCTGCAGGCAATGTTCGCCCGCTGGATTACCCGGGTGACAGTCGAAATTGCATCCGGCTGCATCTACATCAGCGGTGCGGTCGAATACGACGATCGGCCCGGTCCGATCCGCGATCAGTTGGTCGACATGGTATGCACTTGGCAGAATGCTTTGCATCGCGCAGTGGTGCAGGCCATCGAAGCCGGCCAATTGCGCGCCGATGTCGATGCACGGCAAATGGTGTACGAAATGTACGGTTTAATCCTCGCGCTGCATCACGATGCGCGTTTCCTGAAAATACCGGGCAGTGTGCAACGCGCGCAGTCAGGTTTTGAACGTTTGATCGCAAGCGCCCGCAATAGCGGAGCGCCTGCGCTTAAAGCCGCACCGCGCAGAACCGCGCTCTAAAATTTATCGACCCGGACGCCCTTAATTAACTCGCCGCCAGGAGACCCAGATGCCTCAATATATTGCCCCGTTGCGCGACATGCAATTCGTTCTCCATGAATTGCTCAATGTTGAAGAAACATTAAAAACGCTGCCAAAATATGCAGAAACAGATCGGGCGCTGATCGATCAGGTACTGGAAGAGGGCGGTAAATTTGCGTCGGAAGTTATCTTCCCGCTGAATCATTCGGGTGACCAGGAAGGCTGTCATCACGACAAGGCCACTAAAAGCGTCACCACCCCGAAAGGCTACAAAGAAGCCTATCAGCAATATGTCGAAGCCGGCTGGCCATCGCTGGCCTGCGAACCGGATCTGGGCGGCCAGGGCCTGCCGGTCGTGGTCAACAATTCCTTCTATGAAATGATCAACTCGGCCAATCAAGCCTGGACCATGTATCCGGGTTTGTCGCATGGCGCTTACGAATGCCTGCATGCGCACGGCACACCCGAACAGAAAGAAAAATATCTGCCGAAACTGGTATCCGGCGAATGGACCGGCACCATGTGCCTGACTGAAGCGCACTGCGGCACCGATCTGGGCCTGCTGCGTTCGAAAGCGCTGCCGCAGCCGGACGGCACCTACAAAATCACCGGCAGCAAGATTTTCATCTCTGCCGGCGAACACGATATGGCGGCAAACATTCTGCACCTGGTGTTGGCGCGCTTGCCGGATGCGCCGGAAGGCTCCAAAGGCATTTCGCTGTTTCTGGTGCCGAAGTTCTTGTCGAATGCAGATGGTTCGCTGGGCCAGCGCAATCCGATTTTTGTCGGCGCGATCGAAGAGAAAATGGGTATTCACGGCAATGCAACTTGCCAGATGAATCTGGATGGCGCAGTCGGCACGCTGATCGGCGCACCACACAAGGGTTTGAACGCGATGTTCGTGTTCATGAATTTTGCGCGTCTCGGCGTCGGCATGCAGGGGCTTGGCCTGACGGAAGTGGCGTATCAAAACGCGCTGCATTATGCCAAAGACCGCATCCAGATGCGCAGTCTGTCCGGCATCAAGGCGCCGGACCAATTGGCCGATCCGATCATCGTGCATCCCGACGTGCGCCGCATGCTGTTGACCGCAAAAGCCTACGCGGAAGGCGCACGCGCCTTCTGTTCCTACGTTGCACTGCAGATCGACAAGGAATTGAATCATCCCGATGAAGCCGTGCGCAACGACGCCGCCGATCAGGTGGCCTTGCTTACGCCCATCATCAAAGCCTTCCTCACCGACAACGCCTGGATCGCCACTTCCGAGTGCCTGCAAGTTTATGGCGGCCACGGTTACATCGCCGAATGGGGCATGGAGCAATACGTGCGCGATGCGCGCATCAATATGATCTACGAAGGCACCAACACGATCCAATCGCTGGATCTGCTGGGCCGCAAAATCCTGATGGACAACGGCGCCAAGCTGAAAAAATTCGGCGCGCAGGTGCAGGCCTTCATCGAAGACAACGGCACCGACGAAGCACTGTCGGAATTCATCACGCCGCTGGCCGATATCGGCGACAAGGTAACCAAGCTGACGATGGAAATCGGCATGAAGGCGTTCCAGAATCAGGACGAAATCGGTGCTGCCGCGGTGCCTTATCTGCGCGTGGTCGGTCATCTGGTGTATGCGTATCTGTTTGCGCAAATGGCCAAAATTGCGCTGGAAAAGCAGGATTCCGGCGATAAGTTTTACCTTGCCAAGCTGGCCACCGCGCGTTTCTATTTTGCACGGCTGCTGCCTGAAACCGCGATGCTGATTCGTCAGGCGCGATCCGGCTCGGCGAATCTGATGGCGCTCGACGCAGATCTGTTCTGAGCGATGCCGGCCTAAGTCATAACCTCACAATCTCACTATTCAGGAGACATGCATGACTAATTTCATTGTCAAAAAAGTGGCCGTTCTCGGCGCCGGCGTGATGGGAGCACAGATTGCCGCGCATTGCATTAATGCCAAAGTGCCGGTCATCCTATTCGATTTGCCGGCCAAGGAAGGCCCCAAAAACGGTATCGTCCAACGCGCCATCGATAACCTGAAAAAACTCAGCCCTGCGCCGCTGGGCAATACCGACGATGCGGCCTTGATCCAGATCGCCAATTACGAAGACAATCTGGACTTGCTGGCCGGCTGCGATCTGATTATCGAAGCGATCGCCGAACGCATGGACTGGAAACACGACTTATATAAAAAAGTCGCGCCGCACATCGCGCCCAACGCCATCTTCGCTTCCAATACATCGGGCCTGTCGATCACCGCCTTATCCGAAGGCTTCGACGCAGAATTGAAAGCACGCTTTTGCGGCGTGCATTTTTTCAATCCGCCGCGCTACATGCATCTGGTTGAACTGATCCCCACCGCTGCCACCCGGCCGCAAATCCTCGATCAACTGGAATCGTTCCTGACCACCACGCTGGGCAAAGGCGTGGTGCGCGCCAAGGATACGCCGAACTTCATCGCCAATCGCGTTGGTGTTTTCGGCATCCTGGCGACTATCGTTGAAGCCGAAAAATTCGGTCTGTCGGTCGATGTGGTCGATGACCTGACCGGCGCCAAATTGGGCCGCGCCAAATCCGGCACCTTCCGCACCGCCGACGTCGTCGGTCTGGACACCATGGGTCATGTGATCAAGACCATGCAGGATTATCTGAAGGACGATCCGTTCTTCGCCGCCTACGCCACGCCGCCGTTGCTGGGCAAGCTGATCGGGCAGGGCGCGCTGGGCCAGAAGAGCGGCGCCGGCTTCTATAAAAAAGTCGGCAAAGACATTCTGCGCATCGATCCGGCCAAAAGCGATTATGTCTCCGGCGGCGCTAAAGCCGACGACATTATCGACCGCATCCTGAAAGAAAAAGATGCCGGCAAGCGCATGAAGGCGCTGCATGATTCCACCAATACGCAGGCCCAATTCCTCTGGGCCATCTTCCGCGACGCCTTCCATTACATCGCCGTGCATCTGGAAGCGATTGCCGATAACGCACGCGAGCTCGACTTCGCCATGCGCTGGGGTTTCGGCTGGACGGCAGGCCCGTTTGAAACATGGCAGGCCGCCGGCTGGCAGCAGATTGCGACCTGGGTCAAAGAAGATATCGATGCAGGCAAGGCCTTGTCGAACGCGCCGCTGCCAGCCTGGGTATTCGACGGTCGCACCGGCGTGCACGCGCCGGAGGGCTCCTGGTCGCCGGCGCAAAAACGCAATGTGCCGCAGTCCGATCTGGCCGTGTATGCACGCCAGATTTTCCGCGCGCCGCTGATCGGCGCCGAGGCTGCCGGTGGCAAGACTGCCGGCACTACTTTCTTCGAAGACGAATCGGTACGCATCTGGCATCAGGAAGACGAGGTATTGATCCTCTCGTTCAAGACCAAGATGCATGTCATCGGCCCGGGTGTCATCGATGGCATGAATAAGGCCTTGGCTGAAGCCGAAAAGAATTACAAGGGCTTGGTGATCTGGCACGCGGATGCGGCTGAAGGCGGCGCTTTTTCCGCCGGCGCCGATCTGCAATCGATGCTGCCGCTATTCATGTCGGGCGGCGTCAAGGCGATCGAACCGATGGTGGGGCAATTGCAACAGGTGCATCAAAAGTTGAAGTATGCAAATGTACCGGTGGTCGCCGCAGTGGCCGGTCTGGCGTTGGGCGGCGGTTGCGAATTGCTGTTGCATACCGCCAAGCGGGTTGCCGCCATCGAATCGTATATCGGTCTGGTCGAAGTCGGCGTCGGCCTGATTCCGGCCGGCGGCGGTTTGAAGGAAGCGGCGCTACGTGCTGCGGGTGATGCCAAGGGCAACGATATCCTGCAGTTCCTCAAGCATTATTTCTTGAGTGCTGCGACGGCGGCGGTATCGAAGTCGGCGCTGGAAGCCCAAAAAATGGGCTATCTGAAGAGCGACGACATCATCGTTTTCAATCCGTATGAATTGTTGGCCGTGGCCAAAGTCGAAGCACGCGCCATGCACGACGCCGGTTACCGGCCACCGATGCCGAAGCTGGCGCCGGTGGTTGGCCGTTATGGTGTGGCCACCATCATGGCGCAACTGGTCAATATGCGCGATGGCGGCATGATCTCTGCGCACGATTACAAACTGGGCCAGATGATTGCGGAAATCGTCAGCGGCGGTGAAATTGAAGAAGGCAGTCTGGTCAGTGAACAATGGTTGCTCGATCTGGAGCGGCGCGCGTTTATGGAATTGTTGAATCATCCGAAAACGCAGGAACGCATCATGGGCATGATGCAAACCGGCAAACCGGTGCGGAATTAAATTTTCAGGCAACCCATGCAATCAATGCAGTGCAAGGAGATAAAGAAATGACCAAACAACTTCAGGATGCTTACATCGTTGCTGCGACCCGCACGCCAATCGGCAAGGCGCCGCGCGGCATGTTCAAGAACGTGCGTCCAGACGATCTGCTGGTGCGCGCAATTCAGGCGGCGGTGGCGCAGGTGCCCGGCCTCGATCCAAAACTGATCGAAGACGCAATCGTCGGCTGCTCGTTCCCGGAAGGCGCGCAGGGTCTGAACATGGCGCGCATCGCGGTATTGCTGGCGGGTTTGCCGCAGACCGTCGGCGGCGTCACCGTCAATCGTTATTGCGCATCCGGCATTACCGCCATTGCGATGGCGGCCGATCGTATTCGCGTCGGTCAAGCCGATGTGATGATCGCCGCCGGCGCGGAGTCGATGTCGATGGTGCCGATGATGGGCTTTCATCCATCGATGAATATGTCCGTGTTCAAGGATGAAAATATCGGCATGGCCTACGGCATGGGGCTGACTGCGGAAAACGTTGCGAAGCAATGGAAAATTTCACGCGAAGAGCAGGATCAGTTCTCGCTGGAGTCGCATCTGAAGGCAATCGCCGCGCAGCAGGCCGGCCACTTCAAGGACGAAACCACGGCGGTGGAAATTATCGAGCGCTTTCCGAATCTGTCTACCGGACAGATCGATATCAGAACCCGCACCGTCGATACCGATGAAGGCGCACGCGCCGATTCCAATCTGGCAACGCTGGCAAAACTGAAACCGGCCTTTGCCGCCAAAGGCAGCGTCACGGCGGGCAACAGCTCGCAAATGTCGGATGGGGCGGGGGCCTTGATTCTGGTCAGCGAAAAGATACTCAAGCAATTCGATCTGAAGCCATTGGCGCGTTTCGCCTCTTTCGCGGTCCGCGGCGTGCCGCCGGAAATCATGGGCATCGGCCCGAAAGAAGCGATACCGATTGCATTGCGTGCTGCCGGCATCACTCAGGATCAACTGGACTGGATCGAACTCAATGAAGCGTTTGCCGCACAATCGTTGGCGGTGATCCGTGATCTGGGTCTGGACCCGGCCAAGGTCAATCCGATGGGCGGCGCGATTGCGCTGGGCCATCCGCTCGGCGCCACCGGCGCCATCCGTTCGGCGACGACCATTCACGCGCTGCGCCGCAATAATCTGAAATACGGCATGGTGACCATGTGCGTGGGCACCGGTATGGGCGCGGCCGGCATTTTCGAGCGGATGTAGGCGCGAACATGCCAACCACGGACGTATCGATCGGCAAGCAGGATGGCCTGCTTTGCATAGTCTTTAATCGGGAATCGAAAAAGAACGCCATCACCGCCGCGATGTATCAGGCGATGGCCGATGCATTGCTCGAAGCCGAAAGCGATGTTGCGGTACGCGCCATTCTGTTTCTCGGCAGCCCGCAGGTTTTCACGGCGGGGAATGATCTGGAAGATTTTCTGCAACATCCGCCGACCGATGCCGATAGTCCGGTGGTGCGCTTTCTGCAGTGCATCAGCCAGGCCGGCAAGCCGCTGGTGGCCGGCGTGTGCGGCAGCGCTATTGGCATAGGCAGCACGATGCTGCTGCATTGCGATCTGGTCTACGCCGCTGACAACGCCAAATTTGCGATGCCGTTTGCGCAACTGGGTTTGTGCCCGGAAGCGGCTTCATCGCTCTTGCTGCCGCAACTGGCCGGTTACCAGCGCGCAGCCGAAAAGCTGCTGCTGGGCGAAGCATTCGGCGCTGAAGAAGCGTTGCAGATGGGCTTGGTCAGCAAGGTATTGCCGCTGACCGAACTGGAAAGCTATGCACGCAAGCAGGCCGCCTAGCTGATTGCGCTGCCGGCCTCATCGATCCGTGTGACGAAACAACTGATGAAACAGCATCAACAATCTGCGATTGAACAACAAATTTTCGGTGAAATAGAACACTTCAAGGCAATGCTGAAATCGCCCGAGGCACGGGAAGCGATGACGGCGTTTTTTGAGAAGCGGAAGGCGGATTTCAGCCGATTTGCATGAGATAACCATAAGACAGTACTGACCGCTCAGTGGCACGGAAGCTGAGATTATTGCCGCAATAGCGGCAATTTTTTTGCCTTGGCGGAAATGCTGCTTTCCTATCTGCGCTTCCCGCAAATTAATTGAATAGATAATTCGATCTTGTGGGTACTTTTTAAATCCTTTAAGTTTTACCTGTTGAGGTGATCCTTCCTTCGATACGCTTCGCTACTCAGGACTGTCGGAAAAGCACGCTGCGCTACTCAGGACGAACGGGGGTTTTTTAAGCGCTACAATAAAACCCCGTTCGTCCTGAGTAGCGCAGCGTGCTTTTCCGACAGTCCTGA
>DATMOE010000107.1:0-10055 GCA_035568435.1 Herbaspirillum sp.
GACGCCGATCGGTTGTCATCAGCGGCGCCGGCGACCGGCGCGACATCGACATTCGTCACCAGACCGAACTGCTGGGCGACGCCTTCGACGATGTGGTGCTGTATGAAGACCAATGCCAACGCGGCCGGGTCGACGGTGAAGTACTTGCACTGCTGCGGGACGGATTGAAAAACGCCAGCCGGACCACCACCACGCAAGAAATCCGGGGCGAATTCCTCGCCATCGATACCGCGTTGCAGCAACTGCAATCGGGCGATCTATGCCTGATTCTGGTGGATCAGGTGGAACCGGCGTTAGCGCATATCGCGCAGCGCATCGCCGAGCAGATGGCGGCTTGAACGCCATAAAAAAGGCATCGTACCCAAACGGTACGATGCCTTTTTACTCATTACTTTACGCGCTGCTTTACTACTAGCGAAGCTGAAATCTTAAGCCGCTAATTTCTCGATCAAGCCCATATCTGCGCTCGACATCAGCTTATCGATATCGACCAGAATCAGCATCCGCTCATCCAACGTGCCCAGACCGATCAGATAATCGGAGTCGAAGGTGGTGCCCATTTCCGGCGCCGGCTTGATCTGTTCCATCGACAAGGTGATCACATCGGAGACGCTATCGACAACCATGCCGACCACGCGCCCGGAGATGTTCAAAATGATGACGACCGTAAATTGATCGTAAGTCGGTTCGCCCAGATTGAATTTGATGCGCATATCGACGATCGGCACAATAATGCCGCGCAGATTGACCACACCCTTGATAAATTCCGGTGCGTTGGCGATGCGTGTCACCGCTTCATAGCCGCGGATTTCCTGCACTTTCAGGATATCGATGCCATATTCTTCCTTGCCCAACGTGAATGCCAGAAACTCGTTCCCGGCACTCTCGTTTTTTTCGCCAAAACCTGAAACGCTTTTTTGTGAATTTTCCAACATGATGGGTCCCTTATAAAAAATAATCAGCCATATACGGTTTCATCGGTCATCTGCCGACTGGACCGTAATAACGCCGCCACATCGATAATCAGGGCAACGCCGCCGTCGCCCAGAATGGTAGCACCGGAAATGCCAGCCACTTTACGATAATTTGATTCCAAATTCTTTACAACGATCTGTTGCTGTCCAACCAAGTCGTCTACAAACAATGCTGCCTTCTTGCCGTCGGATTCGAGAATCACCACCAAGCCCTGCGACGGGTCGGTATACGTCGGTTCTATGCGGAACAATTGATACAAGGGGATCAGCGGCAGGTACTCGCCGCGCACCTTGATCACACGTCCCTGACCGGTAATATCCTTAACATCTGCTGCTGCCGGCTGTAGCGATTCCACCACATAACCCAAGGGCAGAATATAAATCTCTTCACCGATTCGGATCGACATGCCGTCCAAAATGGCCAGCGTCAAGGGCAGTGAAATCGAAATCGTCGTGCCGAAACCCTTGCCTGAGCGAATATCGACCGCGCCGCCCATGGCCATGATATTGCGTTTGACAACATCCATGCCGACCCCGCGACCCGACACGTCGGTGACCACCTCGGCAGTCGAAAAACCGGGCTCGAAAATCAATTGCCAGACTTCAGGATCCGTCATGTTATCCGAAACCTGCATCCCCTGTTGACGTGCTTTATCCAGGATTTTGTCGCGCCGCAAACCGCCGCCGTCGTCGCTGACTTCAATGATGATATTGCCGCCCTGATGCTCCGCCGACAAAGACAAACGCCCGGTATCGCTCTTACCTTCGGCCAGCCGGATTTCCGGACGTTCGATACCGTGATCGATACTGTTGCGCACCAGATGCGTCAGCGGATCGATGATGCGTTCGATCAGGCTCTTGTCGAGTTCGGTCGCCGCGCCGTGGGTGACGAAATCGACTTTCTTTTCCAGCTTTGCGGCCAGATCGCGCACCATCCGCGGAAAGCGCGAAAACACGTAATCCATCGGCATCATGCGGATCGACATGACGGCTTCCTGCAAATCGCGGGTATTGCGCGTCAATTGGCTGACGCTGTTCAACAGGCGTTCGTTCGACATCGGATCCAGCGTGTCGGTGCGCTGCTCGATCATCGCTTGCGTAATCACCAGTTCGCCGACCAGATTGATCAATTGGTCGACTTTTTCGATACTGACCCGTATCGACGTGGTTTCGGGATTCGCGCCTCTCTCGCCTTCGCGCCTGCCGCCTCTTCTTTCGGTGCCACCGTCCGCGGCCCCATTGGCAAGCTCGGCGATCGGCAATGCATCGCTCTCTGGTTCGGGCTTGGGCGGCGCAGTATCGAGCGCGAGCGGTACGAACGGTTCGAAAAACCCATATCCGCGTTCTTCATCGGTCGCATTGAGCGGCACGAACGGGGCAAAGAAACCGAAGCCCTGTTTTTCTTCTGTCGACTGCGATTGAGAGGTATCGGGGACCGCCTGGGCAATCTTCATATCCTCGGTATCGACGATGAACGAGCAAATCGACATGATGTCGTCGACGCTATCGGTCGTATCCAGCATGTACACCCAATGGCCGTTCTCCAGTTGCTCTTTGCTGAGCACGCCCAGCAGCGCCATTTCCTGGCCCAGCGCCTGTGCATCGCGTTCGCTGATGGCGGGCAATTCGATGCGCAGGCGGCGCAGCGTACCGCCCGCTGCCGCCTGGACCGGCTTGTACACCACCGGTCCCTCATCAGGCAGCGCCTTCGACAAAGTCTCCAGCATCTTGCGCATCTCGGTCACCGCCTCCAGATCGACTGCGCTGCCGTGGCGATGGCCATCGACCATGGACTTGAGCACATCCTTGGCCCACAAAAAAGCATCCACATGTTTAGCGGTCAGCGGCATTTCGCCCTTGCGCAGCTTGTCCAGCAGCGATTCGAGCACATGCGTCACATCGGTCAGATCGGTCAGGCCGAAAGTGGCCGAACCGCCTTTGATCGAATGCGCGGCACGAAAAATCGCATTGAGCACTTCCGTGTCTGGGTCCGACACATCGACCGACAGGAGCAATTTTTCCATTTCCGCAAGCCCCTCTTCGGCTTCATCGAAAAACACTTGAAAAAATTGACGCATATCAATGGTCATTATTGAACTCCGTCATAGGTGCAATTCATCTTTACTTGTTTCAACCAATGACTTTTTTGACCACTTCGGTCAAACGTTGGGGATCGAACGGTTTCACCAGCCAACCATTGGCGCCGGCTGCTTTGCCTTTCGATTTCATATCGTCGCTGAACTCGGTGGTCAACATCAGAATCGGCACGCGTGCATATTGCGGCAGGCCGCGCAACGCACGGATCAGCGACAGCCCATCCATGTTCGGCATGTTCTGATCGGTCAGTACCAGATCGAAAATCTGTGTCTCGGCCTTGGCCAATGCATCCACACCGTCGACCGCCTCAGTCACCTGATAGCCGGCAGCTTTCAAACTGAATACCACCATCTGACGCAACGAACCTGAATCGTCCACTGCGAGGATTGATTTCGACATATATTTCTCCACCCCTTCTATGCTTCAATACTCACTATCTGTTTAAGAATCTTCGACCACGCCGCCACGTGAGGCGGCCCGATCAAAACAAATCGATATCGCCACTACTCATGTGCGTCTGGCGAACTGTTTTCCATAAACCATTTTCCAGGTTAACCAGGCGTTCTTCCATGGTCTGGTTAATGTCTTGCAGCATCGCATGCATTTCCGCCAGATCGGTTTCAGGCGCGACATTCCAACTGCTGGTACTGAGAAATCCGAGTACGTCGCGCAAGCCGAGCACGCGTTTTAGCGTGCGTTCGATCAGTTGGCTGGTCATATCCTGGAATTGCAGGCCGGTGACGGCCGAATTGACATGCGTATCGATCTGCTGCTGCTGCTGTTTCAGCGTATCGATTTGCAGCGGCGTGGCCTTGCTTTCTTGCGCCAAGATCATGGCGACGATGGTCTGCTGAGACGCGACGGCCTGATGCAGATCGAGAAAACTGCTGCTCAGTTTTGCAATTGCTTCGTTTAACAAATGATTGGTTTGCACCAAATCAGTTTCAACTTCGGTCAATTGGAGGCCGCTGCCGCTGGCAACGTCAAGCAATAAACGCTTGAACTCAACAAGTACCGGTGTTATCACCATATCCGCCTGGCGCGAACTCATTTCGAATTTTCCGCTGGCAATAAGCTATCGCGTACATCCGCGTCATTTGTTACTGCAAGCGCCCCGCTATCTTTCTCCACTGCGTCCTCCGCCTTCTTATTCATAACGATAATGCTGATGCGCCGGTTTATCGGATTAAACGGGTCTTCCTTGTCCAGCAAGACGGCGGATGACAAACCGACCACCCGCAACATTTTGGATTCATCCATGCCGCCGGCGATCAATTCACGCCGCGACGCATTGGCGCGATCGGCCGAAAGTTCCCAGTTGCTATACGCCTTTTCGCCGCTGGCATAAGGCGTGGCGTCGGTATGCCCCGACAGGCTGATTTTGTTCGGCACATCATTCAGGGTCTTGCCGATTTCACGCAGAATCTCTTTGGTGTACGGCTGCAATTGGGCGCTCGCCAGCGCAAACATCGGACGGTTTTTTTCGTCGACGATCTGAATCCGCAAGCCTTCTGTGGTGATATCGAGCAGCAATTGATTTTTGTATTGTTTTAGCGTCGGGCTATTATCGATGGCCGTTTCAATGCGTTTTTTCAACTCTTTCAAACGCGCCGCTTCCTGCTTCTCCAGCTCGGCCTGCGCCGCACGCAGATTAGCGCTCTTGTTGACGATATCGTTCTGGCCTTTTTTGAGCTGGCCGTCCTGACGCGTCAAATCCCGGCCACCGCCCTGCAACACGCTGGACGAGTCACCACTGCCGGAACCGCCGGCCATGGCAATCTTCAACGGCGTTTGGAAGTACTCGGAAATGCCCTGCAAATCCCCCTTGGCAGTCGAACCCAGCAGCCACATCAGCAGGAAGAACGCCATCATCGCCGTTACGAAGTCGGCGTACGCAATTTTCCAGGCCCCGCTGCCATGACCGCCGCCGGACTTCTTGATGCGCTTAACGATAATCGGGCGTAGCCCCTCTTCGGCCATGCAGTCCCCTGCTTTCTATGCTTAGCTTATTTTGCTTTCGATTGCTTGATATGTTCTTCCAATTCGAGGAACGTCGGACGCTCAGTAGAGAACAAGACCTTGCGGCCGAACTCAATCGATAACGCAGGCGCATAACCATTCAGGCTCGCCAGCAATGTCACCTTCACGCATTGATAGATTTTGGTCGATTCATCCAGTTTTTGTTCCAGCAGACCCGAAAGCGGACCGACGAAGCCGTACGCCAGCAAAATACCGAGGAAGGTGCCGACCAGCGCGTTGGCGATCAGAATACCCAGCTCAGCCGGTGGAATGCCCACCGAGGCCATGGTATGCACCACGCCCATCACCGCAGCCACAATACCGAACGCCGGCATCGCATCGCCGACTTTGGCGATCACGTGCACCGGTACTTCGCCTTCGTGATGATGGGTTTCGATTTCGTTGTCCATCAGGTTCTCGATCTGGAATGCATCCATGTTCCCGGACACCATCAGACGCAGATAATCGGTCATGAATTCGATCAGATGATGATCGCCGACGACCCCTGGATATTTGCTGAAAATCGGACTCGAATCAGGTTCTTCGATGTCGCCTTCAATCGACATCAGGCCTTCTTTGCGCGCCTTGGTCAGGATTTCGAACAGCATTGCCATCAGTTCCATGTACAAGGCCTTGGTATAACGGGAGCCTTTGAACAGGGTGGGCAGCGCTTTTAGTGTCGCTTTGATTGCCTTGCTATTGTTACCGACCAGAAACGCGCCGCTGGCGGAACCGCCAATCATCAGGAATTCAATCGGCTGCAGCAGCGAATGCAAATGGCCGCCGGCCAATGCGAAACCGCCGAAGACCGAGAACAGAACAACTACATAACCAATAATGACAAACAAGTTTTCACCCCTGAGCTATTTTATTTAACAGCCGCAACCCGATCGAAGACTGCATATTGCAGCTAATTTATTTGCTCTTCAAGATTTCAATATCGGAAAAAAGATACGAAACTTGATATCGTTTGGAAATGTATCATAGGTGATAACGAATTTATATCCGCCAGCCATACAGAATTGCCCCCTTATTCGACGCATTGACTTGAATATCCGGCGTCACGCCTTCAATCGAAAATTCGTAACTGAGCAATAAGCTGCCCGGACGCATTTCCGCACTCGCCTTAGTCCATAACGCCGTCATCGCCGCCGGCGACAAATAGGCAAATACAACATCGTATTCGGCAAAGTCGAGCCGGGCGTAATCGCCCAAAATAAATTTGACGCGACTCCCGTTGCAAAACGCGCGCGTCCGACTGATCAGCCAAGGCAACGGCGCAATTTCAATGCCCGTAAAAGTACCCTGCGAGCGGCGTCCTGCCAGACTCAGCAAAAAACCGCCCAGACCGCTGCCGATATCGATCAGACGCAGTGACGCTTCCTGCGGCAACAGTGCATCGACGGCTTGCCAGGTCGAGGTGAGCGATGGGTAAAAAGGAACTTGGGTGCGAAATGTGCTCCAGAACAGGAGCAGCAAGAAAACGAAACCACACAGAAAAAGAATCGGCGGCAACTGTAAGGCATTCACCAATAACGCCATGACGGGAAACAATAGCTGGATCGGCAGCCACCACCGCGCGAGGCCGAAGTAATGGCTGAGCGCCAAGGCAATCAGGCCCTGTAGCAATGCAAGTAATAGCGGGGAAATCACAACCAAGGCGAAGAATAACAACGCTTGCCGCAGCAATAATGCCGATAACAGCGCGGCCGCCTGCAACAGCAAGGCGCGCGCAGCAGGCATCCTCTGGAAGGAACGACGTGCTACAAACATATTTTGAAGACCGAGGCCGAGCAAGGTCTTGTCAGGAAAATCGAACCCAAATAATGGACTGACCGCCTATGCCGACAGTTCTGCCGACACCACTTCCAGGGCGGCATCGCGTGCTTTTTTGGTCTTGCCGGCGCGCGATGGCATATGACACAGGCCGCAAACATAATCCTGATGCAGATCCAGACGGTGCACGACAAAATGACCGCCGCAGCAGCGGCAAGGTTTAGTCGCCAGCATTTTGCTCTCGAAGAAACGCACCAGTGTCCAGGCGCGCGTCAGCGACAGCACCGGCCCATCGTCATCTTCATTGCGGCCTAATTGTTCCAGATAGAGCTTGTAAGCCTTCATTACCGCTTCGATACCGGTAATGTGGGCATATTCGACTAGATATTTATGGATATTAATGAACAGCGAGGAGTGGATGTTCGGCTGCCAGGTAATGAACCAATCGGTCGAGAACGGCAACATTCCCTTGGGCGGCGACATGCCTTTCAATTCTTTATATAACTTCAGCAAACGTTCTCTTGACAGGGATGTTTCGGATTCCAGCAATTGCAGGCGAGCGCCCAGCCGGATCAATTCGATCGCCAACTGGATTTCCTGTGCTTCCGTAATTACGCTCTTCTTGCCCATGCTCCCCCCGACAACAAAACCTGTCGTTACATTGAACGACAAACCGGCAATAACTGCCTACTCAGGCAGTTATGTCTACTTTTGAAAACGTTATTGCCTTACTGATTAATCCCAAAGGGGATTAAATGATCTCTTCGATCGGGTGTCCTGCCATTAAAATGGCCGCATGAGCATGCGACAGACTTTTCTCTTTGTTGTAATTGGTCAACATGCCGAGGATGGTGCCGTCGTCGAAACGGAAGCGGGTCAGCATCATGTTATTGCCGGCCAGTTTGAGGATCTGGGCATTGCTCAGACCTTTGATCAGCTCGGCGATTTCATCGCTGATACCCAGACGAAAAATTGCAGTGGCCTTGTCCGCGCGTATCATTTGCTGAGCCAGCATCAAATAACCCAGATTAGCATCACGCACTTCCGCCATCATGTCATTATTATCCATTTACAACCCCTTGACCAAAATGCCGCAACGAATACAACTAGTTACAAGTTCAGCATTATGATCTCATTTGTAGTTAACAACTTGCGCCGCCATCAAGTATTGCTCTGTACTTTTTGACAGTAATGATCCATTGAAAATGTAGGGTTTTGTCCTACACGTTTTATTTTGTATTATTTCTTTTTTATGGACAATGAGGCGTATCAAGGGCTAGCAGGCGTTTTATTTATTTATTTTCTATGTGGAAAAGTAATTTTTTCTATTTCCGTCAGTCAATATTTGTGAAAAAAATGGCGATTTTGAAATGTAATATTTACTTCCATGTTGCCTACACGATACATCCTTGCCTCACTACAAACGAAGTCACTCTCAAGCGCCTGATTTATAACAAATTGATGACATCAGAAAATGTCAATTTAACAATTATTAAGCGCTTATTGCCCTGCTGGGACGACTTTCAACACAAAAGGACGCAACACGCTGCCATCCAGCGACGACCAGTTTCCGCTTAAGACCGTACCGTCATAAACCCCATCCCATAGGCCGGAAACATCTTTGCCGTTGATCGACTCTTCCATCATCAGCGCGTCTTCCTCGAATTCACCGACCAGCAAAATCTTGTTATTTTGACCAAACAGAAAATAACTGCCCTCAAGCGAAGCTTTTTCATCGGGCTTCAGATGCAGCGTCATTTGAATTTTTGCGCCGTTGAGGGTGCCTCGCAACGTGACCGGCCGCACGAATAGTTGCGCCAGCCTCGCCCCCGCTTTCGGCGGCGGCATCGTCTGATCCGCAGCGACTGCGGCACCGGCGCTCAAAAAACTGCTCAATAACAGCATGAGCATGAAAGCGAGGCGTTGCGCTCGTAACATTTACGCCGCCCCCCAAAGATCATGCGCATCGGCGGCGGTAATGATGACATCGGCAAATTCGCCGGCGATCAGCTTCTTGTGCGGTTCGTAAGGCGGTTTGACATAGACGACACCGTCGATTTCAGGCGCATCGGAATAGGAACGCCCGACGCCGCCGTTATGATCGACTTGATCGAGCAATACGCGCAGCGTCTTGCCGACCTTGGCCTGCAAGCGTTTTCTGGAAATCTCTTCCTGCAACAACATGACCCGGCCACGACGCTCTTCACGCAAGGCTTCAGGCACAGGGTCCGGCAAGGCATTGGCGGTGGCGCCATCGACCGGCGAATAGGCAAAGCAACCCAATCGATCGATTTGCGCTTCTTTCAGGAAATCCAGTAGGTAGTCGAATTCGGCCTCGGTTTCGCCAGGAAAACCGGCAATAAAGGTCGAGCGAATCGTAATCTCCGGGCACATTGCGCGCCAGGCCTGGATGCGATCCAGATTTTTCTCGCCGCTGGCGGGGCGTTTCATCCGTTTCAGCACGTCAGGATGCGCATGTTGCAGTGGCACATCCAGATAGGGCAAGATTTTGCCTTCCGCCATCAACGGGATAATTTGATCCACATGCGGATAGGGATAAACATAGTGCAAACGGATCCATGCGCCGTACTGCGCGGCAAGTGCGCCCAGTGCGCCAACCAATTGGGTCATATGGGTTTTAAGCGGCGCCCCATTCCAGAAGCCGGTACGGAATTTGACATCGACGCCGTAAGCGCTGGTGTCCTGTGAAATGACCAGTAATTCCTTGACGCCGGCCTTGAACAGATTTTCCGCTTCCAGCATGACATCGGCGATCTGGCGCGATACGAGATCGCCGCGCATCGATGGAATGATGCAAAAACTGCAGCGGTGATTGCAACCTTCGGATATTTTCAGATAGGCATAGTGTTTCGGCGTCAGTTTGACGCCCTGTGCCGGCACCAGGTCGATAAACGGTGCATGCGGCTTCGGCAAATGCTTATGCACGGCATACATGACCTCGCCGACCGCATGCGGGCCGGTGACTTCCAGTACCTTGGGATGGATGGTCTGAATCATGTCGTTGCCGTCGGCGTCTTTTTTGGCGCCCAGACAACCGGTAACGATGACCCGGCCGTTTTCGCTCAAAGCCTCGCCGATGGCGTCCAGCGATTCCTGCACGGCCGCATCGATGAAGCCGCAGGTATTGACGATCACCAGATCGGCGCCCTGATACGACTTGGCCGTCTC
>DATMOE010000108.1:0-6292 GCA_035568435.1 Herbaspirillum sp.
GTTTCAATGCCGCCAGCCGTGGTTTGATCAGTGCGGTGCCATGATTGGCTGTCAATGAATCGACTAGGATTTGCAGCTCGGCAATGAAGACGTCTGCGTTCGGATAGTGCGGCGCGGCGCCGACTTCGTGGCGCAGGATATTGACCGCGCCCAGCTTGCGCGCGGTGGCGGCAAGGCGGGCATAAATGCCGATCAGCGCGCGCCGGTACGGTTCATCCGAGCGGTGCGCCGATTGGTCGGGCGAGGCCTCGGCCAGCGTTTTGAGCGCGGCACTGATGTCGACCATCAGCGTTGAGATCGATAGCTCGGCGCCCAGCGCATGCACTTCTTCCAGATAAAAATCGAAAATGGTGGTGGATTGGCGGATCAGCGCCTGCTGCATGGTGGCGGCATTGACGTTTGGATTGCCGTCGCGGTCGCCGCCGATCCAGCTACCCATTTGCAGATAGGAGGCTGCATCGGTCTCGGTTGCAACTACTGCGGCGGTGGCAGCGCCACGCCGGCTGCGAGGCGGAAATTGTGCGGCGATCTCGGATTCGATATCGTCGTACAACGCAGGTAATTCGCGCAGAAAGGTAAGACGGTAATACGACAACGCGTTGTCGATTTCATCGATCACCGTCAGCTTGCTATAACGCAACATGCGGGTTTGCCAAAGTGTGGCAATACGGGCGCGTATCAATGCGGTGTAGTGATCGCGTTCCTTGGGCGTGAGCGGGTTGTCGCGCTGTGCCAGCAAGCGGGCGATCTCGCCTTCGGCGTCCAGAATGCTTTTGCGCTGGACTTCGGTCGGATGCGCCGTGAGCACCGGCGAAATAAGCGCATCGCCCAGGAATTTGCGCACTTCGGCACCGGTTACGCCGGCCTGGTCGAGCTGCTTTAACGCATACGTCACGCCGCCGGGCTGCTCGGGCGAGCCGGCCAGCAAATGGGCGCGGTGGCGGCGATTGTGGTGCTGGTCTTCGGCGATATTGGCCAGATGCGAAAAATAGGAAAAGGCCCGCACCACGGAATTAGTCTGGTCGCGCGTCAGTTTCTTGAGCAATTGATCGAGTTCTTTGGCGGCGCCGACATCGGACTCCCGGCGAAAGCGCACCGCGGTCTGGCGAATGGTTTCAACCACATTGAAGACAATATCGCCTTCCTGTTCACGGATGACGTCACCCAGCAAGCGGCCCAATAGCCGGATGTCTTCTTTTAAGGGGGCGTCTTTGTCTTCGATTGGTGTGCGAGATGTGCGATTTGGCTGTGCTGCTGTTTTGTTTGCTGCTTTCGTTACCATTTTTGTTGAGGTTTTTATTTTGGTTGCCATAAAATTAGGATGCGTCAGTCAGAATGAAAGGTCGAAGCGGCCGCGCTCAGATGTGACGCTGCCGCAATAAATACAGAATGCTGCGTGCTAAAATTTGCCACTTTTAGGAACTGCCGCTTCAGCGATTCTTTTTTTTATCTTTGTTCGTTCCTTACTACCTACTGCAGACGCTACGCTGGCTGGCGTTTCGTTTTGAAAGCGCAATTTGAAAGTTTCTCTCCCCTCCAAACTGGTAATCGCCTCGCGTGAAAGCCGTCTTGCCATGTGGCAGGCCGAACACGTTCGTGATCGGCTGGCATTATTATATCCGCAGTGCAGTATAGAAATTCTCGGTATGACCACACGCGGCGATCAAATTTTGGATCGCACCTTGTCCAAGGTCGGCGGCAAGGGTTTGTTCGTCAAGGAATTGGAAACGGCGATCGCCGACGGCCGCGCCGATCTCGCTGTGCATTCGCTCAAAGACATGCCAATGGAATTGCCGGCGGGTTTTGCGCTCAGTACGGTGCTGGAGCGCGAAGATCCGCGCGATGCGTTTGTCTCGAACGATTATGCGTCGCTGGCCGATTTGCCGCCGGGTGCGGTGGTCGGCACCAGCAGCTTGCGGCGTCAGGCGCTGATCGCGGCACGGTTTCCGGCGCTGGTGATTAAACCCTTGCGCGGCAATCTGGACACCCGGCTGGCCAAGCTGGACCGGGGCGAATACGCGGCGATCATTCTGGCGGCTGCCGGCTTGAAACGGCTGGGGTTGCCGCAGCGCATCAGGGCCTTGATCGAACCGGAACAGAGCCTGCCGGCGCCGGGGCAGGGCGCGATGGCAATTGAAATTCTGAGCAGTCGCAGCGATTTGGCCGAGATGCTGGCGCCGTTGAATCATCGCGACAGCGCGCTGGCAGTCACGGCCGAGCGCACCTTGTCGGGTTATTTCGGCGGCAGTTGCCAAATTCCGCTGGCGGCGTTTGCGACCGTGGATGGCCCCATCATGCATCTGCGAGCAATGGTGGCGACACCGGATGGCATGCAGGTGGCAGCCGCCGAAATCAGCGGACCTGCCGATGCGCCCGCGGAGCTGGGGCAACGCATCGCACTGATATTGCAAGAGCGGGGCGCTGACGCCATTCTGGACGCGTGCCGGGACGTATGATGCGCGCCGCAGCAGTGGTGATCACACGGCCACGCGCGCAGGCGGAGGCGCTGGCGCCGCGTATCGCCGCATTGGGATTGCGGCCGGTGGTGTTTCCTCTTCTCGAGATCCAGCCGCTCGATGACAACGCTGCCTTGCAGGCCACGCTGCATAATTTGCCGTCCTATGCGATGGTAATGTTTGTCAGCCCGAATGCGATCGATGCAGCGTTTCGTCATATCGACCGCTGGCCGGCCGCGGTGGCCATCGGGATCGTCGGGGCCGGCAGCATGGCGGCACTGGCGCGCCATGGCCTGGATGCATCGAACACCCATATCATCGCGCCGGCCTCCGCCGAAAAAACCGATTCGGAAGGGCTCTTTGCCGCGCTCGACCAGAACCAATTCAAAAGTCAATTGCCAGGCCGGCGCGTATTGATCGTGCGCGGGCAGGCCGGTCGCGATTTTTTCAGTGAGGCATTGCAGCAGATCGGGGTACAGGTCGAGCATGTCAGCGCCTATCGGCGCGAGGCGCCGGCCTGCGACAGTGTTGTCGTTGCACAATTACGGGAACTGCTGGACATCGATAGCGTCTGGATCATTACCAGTTCCGAAGCATTGGGAAATCTGATGCAAATGCTGGCGCAAATCAGCCTGCAAACCAACGTACAAGCCACCCTCACCGACGCTGTAGCTAAAATGCGACAAAAGAAAATCATCGTCCCGCATCCCCGTATCGCAGCAGCAGCGCGGCTTGCCGGGTTTTCCCACGTAAGCCTTACTGGATCAGGCGACGAACGGCTGCTTGCCGCGTTACAATCGGAAACATGAACGAATTGCCATCTCCCCCGGACTCTCCGCAGTCCACTTACGCCCAGTCTGCCGCACCCATCACGCCGTCTCGCGCGGCGCCGGATGCGTTCGCTGGTTCAACAATTTATGCGCCCCGCAGCGTATCGCGGCGCTGGCTGTATTTGCTGGTGGTGTTGATGCTGCTTGGATTTGCCGGGCAATGGTGGTACGGACAAAGAGAGATGCGCGGTTTGCGCGAAGAGGTCGCGCGGCGTTTGCAAAACAGCGACGTCAGCAATAATGAGATTCGCGGCGTTGTCAAAGCCTTGCAGGAAGATACCCGCGAAGTCCAGGCCAAAGTCAGCGTGCTCGACAACAAGCAGACCGAAGCGCAAAGTCAGCAATTGGCACTGGAGCAGTTGTACCAGGATCTATCCAAAAATCGCGACGAATGGGCTTTATCCGAAGTGGAAGGCGTGTTGTCGACGGCCAGCGAGCAACTGCAACTGGGCGGCAACGTGCAGGGCGCTTTGATCGCCTTGCAAAATGCCGACAAAAGCCTGTCGCGTTCCGATAAGCCCCAATTCATCGCCATCCGGCGCGCCCTCGCACGCGATCTGGATCGTCTGAAAGCCTTGCCGACGGTCGATGTGCCGGGCATTGCATTGCGTCTGGACAGCGTCATCGGACAAATCGACGGCATGCCCTTGCTGTCCGACGAAAAGCCGGTGGTATCGGCGACGCCGCCGAAAAAACCGTTGCGCGTCATGCCGAAAATGAAGAGCAATCCGGTCAATGTCAATCCCGCAGCCGGTTCCGATTGGCTGGTGCAACTGCAGGACGTATGGCAAAGCCTGAGCGCCGAACTATGGACCGATGTGCAGCAACTGGTGCGCGTGCGCAGCGTCGAAACGCCGGACGCGTTGCTGTTGTCGCCGACCCAAGCCTATTACGCCCGGGAAAACCTGAAACTGCGCCTGCTCAATGCACGGCTGGCTTTGCTGTCGCACAACGAAGAAGCTTTCCGCAGCGATTTGCTGGCCTCGCAGGACACCATCGCCAAGTATTTCGATACCCGCGCCAAGCAGACCCAGGTGGCGCAGGCCTTGCTCAAGCAAGTGCAGGGCAGCAATCTGTCGATTGAAATGCCGACCCTCAGCGACAGCATCAATGCGGTGCGTAATTACAAAGCAAAGCCTTAAGGCGGCCGATTTATGCGACTACTCCTCTGGCTTCTCACGCTATTTGCGACCGCGATCGGGCTGGCGATTGCCACCCGATTCAACACCGGCAATGTGGTGTTTTTCTATCCGCCTTACCGCATCGATTTATCCCTGAATTTTTTTGTGGCGCTGGTTCTGCTCAGCTTTGCCGTGCTGTACGCGTTCATTCGCACGGTGCGGGTGGCGCAGGGTTTGCCCGGCCGCGTGCTGACTTATCGCCGCCGCAAGCGTGAAGATGAAAGTAATCAGGCTTTGCGCGATGCCTTGAAGTCTTTATTCGAAGGTCGTTTCGGCCAGGCCGAAAAAGCCGCTACCCGTGCCGCGGAGTGGGCCGACAACGCCGGTCTGGCCGCGCTGATCGCCGCACGCGCCGCGCACCGGATGCGTCAGACGGATCGCCGCGATATCTGGCTGGCAAGTATCGCCAACGATGAAGCGCTCAATACCGCCCGTTTGATGACCACTCTGGAAATGCAGGTCGATGCCCATCAGACCCATGACGCCCTGGCCGTGATCGATCAGCTCAACGCCAGCGGCACCCGGCATTTGCAGGCGCTGCAATGGGCATTGAAAGCCAATCAGCAAGCCAATAACTGGGCCGAAGTGTTGCGTCTGGTGCAGGCGCTCGATAAGCGCAAGGCGCTGCATCCTGCGCTGTCCAGACGACTGACCGAAATGAGCTACGACTATCTAATGGCCGATCGTTCGCATGACGCCGAATCGCTGCGCCGTCTATGGGCCACAGTGCCCAACGTCGATCGCTTGCAGCCGCACATCGCTGCACACGCGGCCGATGCATTCAATGCCCGCGGTATGCATGACGAAGCCCGCGCGCTGTTGGAAAAAGCACTGGCGGCGCAACTCGATGTCAGATTGTTGCGCAGCTATCGCGACGCCGCGGCGCCGGCCGGCTCGCCGGCATTGCTGGGGCAGATCGAGCGTTGCGAAGATTGGATCGCCAAGCGAGCCAGCGATCCAGAACTGCAACTGACGCTGGGGATGTTTTGCCTGCGCCAGAAATTATGGGGCAAGGCGCAGCGTCATCTGGAGCATGCGCTCAGCGATGCCATCGAGCCGCGCACCGTGCGCGAAGCACATTTGAGCCTGGCGAAGTTGTACGATGCGCTGGAGCAGCCGGAAAAATCGGCGGCGCATTATCGTCAATGCGCGGTTGCGACAGCCATTCGCTAGTGGGGTTCATCGGGCATGTCATGTATACTGCCTGCCGGTGTGACTACGCTTTATCGACTAACCAGACAACTGTAAAGAATCCAACATGAGTTTAAACAACATTCCGGCAGGCCGTGATCTGCCGAATGACTTCAACGTCATTATCGAAATTCCTGCCAACGGCGACCCTGTCAAATACGAAGTGGATAAAGCCTCCGGCGCGATCTTTGTCGATCGCTTCCTGGGTACGGCGATGCACTATCCGGTCAACTACGGTTATATTCCGCAAACGCTGGCCGATGACGGCGATCCGGTCGATGTGCTGGTCATGACGCCGTTTCCGCTGTTCCCGGGTTCTGTCGTGCGCTGCCGCGTACTGGGCGTGCTGAAGATGACTGACGATGGCGGCATCGATGCCAAACTGCTGGCGGTGCCGGTCGAAAAATTATGTCCTATGTATGCGCACATTCAATCTTACAAAGACGTGCCGGAGTACCTGCTGAATCAGATCAAGCATTTCTTTGAGCACTATAAAGATCTGGAAAAAGGTAAATGGGTCAAGATGGAAGATTGGGCGGATGCTGAAGAAGCCAAGAAAGAAATCATGGCGGGTGTTGCGGCTTACAAGCCATAACCGGGACAGCAAGCTGTAAATAAAAAACGCACTTCGGTG
>DATMOE010000109.1:0-7883 GCA_035568435.1 Herbaspirillum sp.
TGCTCGCCGGTTGCGCTACAGCGCCCACCGGTCCGCAGGTGATGGTTATGCCGGGCGCTGGCAAGAGCTACGAGCAATTCCGCCAGGATGAAGATATCTGCCAAAACTATGCATTTCAGGCAACCGGCAATGCCGTGCGCAGCAGTAACGATAATGCGGTCAATAGCGCTGCTGTCGGTACTGTTGTCGGTGCTGCCGCAGGTGCGCTGATCGGCGCAGCCAGCGGCGGCCATGCCGGCAGCGGCGCTGCGATCGGCGCCGGCACCGGTTTGCTGGTCGGTAGTGCTGCAGGCAGTAATACTGCGGCAGCAGGCGGTTATAGTGCGCAACGCCGTTTCGATAACGTGTATGTGCAGTGCATGTACACCCGGGGCAATCAAGTGCCGGTCCGGGGCGATATGCAACGCAACAATGCGCGGATGCCGCCACCGCCGCCTGCCGGTTATACAGCGCCGGAAGGCGCTGTGCCTCCTGCCGGTTATGGCGCGCCTCCGGGATACAGATAACCTAGCCGGCATTATCCGGTTTGCGGCATGAAAAAATCGACCCCTTGCTTTATGCAGCGGGTCGATTTTTTATGCACAGATGCGACGTAGGCGTGACGCAGATGACGTCAGATGATTAACGCGATTTGACCGGGATCAGTAAAGTGGCCTGCAATCCGCCATCCTGACAATTGCTCAGGCTCAGCACGGCGCCATGGTTTTCAGCGATATTGCGGGCAATGGTCAGGCCCAGGCCGGTACCGCCGGTGTCGCGCGAGCGTGAAGTTTCGAGCCGGAAAAACGGCTCAAATACGGCATCCAGTTGTGCTACCGGAATACCGTTGCCGTGATCGCGTATACGGATCGCCACCTTGGCGTTTTCTATCGCAATCGATATCTCTGCCGAATGGCCGTATTTGATCGCATTGTCGACCAGATTGGTCAGGCAGCGGCGCAAGGCATTTGGCTGTGCAACGATCGATGCATGCGAGCGGCCAGATTGCGTAATCTTCATGCCGGCATCGCTGGCATCGGCGCAGACGCTATCGAGCAATGAATCGATATCGAGAAGTTGCATCGGTTCGCTGGAATCCATGCTGCGGGCCAGATCGAGACCCTCGCGCACCATCTGTTGCATCTGCCCCATATCGTTGACCAGTTTATCGCGCAGTTCGGGGTCGCTGACTTTTTCTAGCCGCAGTCGCAGCCGTGTCAACGGCGTTTGCAAATCATGCGTGATGGCCGCCAGCATATGGGTGCGATGTTGTATCTGACGGCGGATCCGTGCCTGCATCAGATTGAAAGCGGTCGCGGCCTGACGGATTTCAAGCGGTCCCTGTTCCGGCAGCGGCGAATGATCGATGTTGCGGCCGAGCTCGCCTGCTGCATCTGCCAATTGTTTGATCGGGCGGGCAGTCATCCGGGCCACTACATAGGCCAGCAGCGCAATCAAGGCCAGGAACAGCAGCATATACGGTCCGACGATGGTCGATCTGGAAGCGGCGTGCTGACGGGGCGACTGCGTGCGCTGGGCCTTTAACTTGAGCCTCAGCAGTGTGCCATCGTGCAAGCTGACATAGATCATGTTGCAGCTCGCCGGCTTGGCGCCGGGCACAGCGGTGGGATTCGTGGGAGTAGCGGGATTCGTGGGCGTGGCGGAAATGGCGGCGGCAGAGGATAAATCAGGCAGCCGGCTCTTGCAATCGACCTCGCGCGTGCTGACGATCTTGCGCTCGTCGCCGAGTTGCGCTTTGAGCGCGTTGACCAGCTCCTGATTGCTCTCGCCAGGCAGCAGCGGTGCGCTGCCGAGCTCGGCCTCGAAACCGAAATTGCGCGCTGCATCGAGCACGATCTGACGCGTATTGGGCGCAGCGTCATCGAGCGCATCGACGATTTGTTCGACTCTTTCGGCGGTGCGTTGATAGCGTAATTCGATCATCGCATTTTGCCGTTCCTTGCTGGCCAGCCAGATGGTCGTAATGGTCGCGACCACAATCCCGGCCAGCAGGATCAGAAAGACGCGATTAGCAATCGAATCGAGCAATTTCATTACGGATGATCCTGCCTGACCGTGGTTGACAGTACATAACCCTCATTGCGCACGGTCTTGATGATCACCGGCGTGCGGGCATCGTCGCCGAGCTTTTGCCGCAACCGGCTGATTTGAATATCGATCGAGCGGTCGAACGGATCGGCTTCGCGGCCTTGCGTCAATTCCAGCAATTGATCGCGATTGAGGACGCGGTTCGGATGCTCCAGAAAAATCTTCAGCATGCGGAATTCGGCGCCGGAAAGTGCGACCACGATGCCATCTGGATTGAGCAGGTGACGTGCATTCAGATCCAGCGTCCAGCCGGAAAATTGCATTTTCTGCGCGACGCCGCTGCCGGCCATATTCGGCGGCAGCGCCTCGGTACGGCGCAACACGCTGCGGATACGGGCAAACAATTCGCGCGGCTCGAAGGGTTTGGCGAGATAGTCGTCCGCGCCCATTTCCAGGCCGAGAATGCGATCCAATGCTTCGCCGCGCGCGGTCAGCATGATGACGGGGATCGTGGATTGGGCGCGCAAATTGCGGCAAAGCGTTAAACCGTCCTCGCCGGGCAAGGTCAGATCCAGCACGATCAGATCGATTTTCGATTGTGCCAACGCCTGCCGCATCTCGGTTCCGTTGCTGGCCGTCAGCGTACGAAGACCGTTGGCGTCGAGATATTCGGCCAGCAGCGTCCGAATTTCGCGATCATCGTCGACCACCAATATATGTGCAGTGTTTTCCATAGGCTTCATTATGACCAATCGGCGTTCATCGGATAAACGTAATTGTATAGCGGCGTGACAAACGGCCTTGTCGCAACATAACGATACAAAACCCGGCCAACTTGATACATAGCGATACAAATCACCGGAAATCCGAAAGATGCCCGACACACGCCTGGGGTGTAATGCAGTTGTGCAGTTTGCACGACTATCCCGAAAGGACATGAAAATGTTAAATTTTAAAAAGCATTGTATCGGCGGCCTGTTGGCTTTGAGCATCGGTACTATGGCAGCGGGCGTTTATGCGGATACACCTTCCGCGCCGGCTTCCGCCACTGCTGATCATCGCGGCGCGCCGACCCCGGAAATGCGCGCTAAATTTGCTGCAAAAATGGAAAAGCGGCAAGAAGCATTGCATGCAAAACTGAAGCTGAGCGCTGAACAAGAACCGGCCTGGAAGACGTTTATCGACCAGATGAAACCGCCGCAACGCGATGCCGCCAAGCAGCATCACGATCGTGACGCATGGTCGAAATTGACCACGCCGGAGCGCATGGAGAAATTCCTGGCCCGCATGCAAACCAGGGAGCAATTCCTGACGGCGCGTCTGAATGCGGTCAAGACCTTCTATGCAGTGTTGACACCAGCGCAGCAGAAGACCTTTGATGCAGCCTTTGCGCATAGACCTTTTGGCGGTCATCATCGTCATTGGGGCCATGGTTCGCCTGACAAGGCAGGCGCTGCGCAATAACGATTTGAAGTCTCCGGTGTTATGTGGTTTTTGGCCGCTCTTAGGAGCGGCTTTTTTGTTTTTAGTCCCAATCCACCACTGCCCGGATTGCCCCGCGTAATGCGTTGCACACGACGATCTGTTGCGCATTGTGCAAGTCTTCCAACGATAAATCCCGCTCGCTCGCCATCCATGCCGGATCGTCGAGCAATGCCGCCCGCATCACGCCGGGGAGCACGCCGGCGCGCAATGGCGGCGTATACCAGCGATTTTGCAAGCGCACAAAAACATTGCTGCGGCCACCTTCGGTCACGTTCCCGTCCTGATTCAGAAATAACTGATCGAAGCCGCCGCGTTTTTCGGCATCCTGCCAAGCGCGGTCGTAAGCGGCTCGAACGCTCGTTTTATGCGCCGAGAAAAAATCGCTGCTTTCTTTGCGATCCGCGGCAATGAATAATCGCACCGGTTCTTGCAGCGCTTGCAATGCCGCCGCGCTCACCGCAATGCCGCCGTTCTGCGCCAGCGTCAATCGCAGCCGATGCGGCGCTTCGTCGGCGAGGGCGTTGCATGCCAGTTGCAAGCGTTCCCGGATCGCGGCGACGTCGCAGGCGAAGCCGCAGCAGGCTGCCGAATGCGCCAGCCGTTGCAGATGCCGCTCGACATGCCGGCAACCGGCCGCGCGCGTGGCGTAAATGGTTTCGAACAGATAAAAATCGTGCGGCAATTGGCTCAGAAAATGGGCTTTCAATTGGCATTCCGCATATTCGTCGGCGGCAACGCTATCGTGCACGATGCCCGCGCCGACGCCCATTTGACCATTGCGCCGGCCATCGGGACGGCCTTGCGGCGCCTCCAGCATCAGCGTGCGAATCGGCACCGATAGGCAAAAATCGCCGATGGTTTGCGATCCGGCGGCAGCATCGAACCAGCCCAGCGCGCCGGTATAAATGCCGCGCGGCGCATTTTCCAGTTCGCGGATGATTTGCATGGCGCGCAGTTTCGGCGCACCGGTGATGGAGCCGCAGGGATACAGCGCGGCGATCAGCTCCGGCAGGCTCGTATCTTCACGCCGCAATGCTTGCACGGTGGAGGTCATTTGCAGCACGCGTTCGAAGCGCTGCACGTTGAACAGTTCGCGTACCTGCACTGTGCCGGTTTGCGCGATCCGGCCCAGGTCGTTGCGCAGCAGGTCGACAATCATCAGGTTTTCAGCGCGGTTCTTCGGGTCGTTGGCCAATGCCGCCGCCCGTTGTGCATCGATGGCGGGGTCATTATCGGCAGCGGCAGCGGCGGTGCCTTTCATCGGCTGCACAGTTAGCACGCCGTCCCGATGTTGCATGAACAGTTCCGGGGAGCAGGACAAGACCGCGCGGCCATCCGGCAGTGCGATCAGCGCGCCGTAGCGCGTCGGCTGACGCGTGCGCAGTTTGCGGTATAGCGCGACCGGCGCACCGTATACCTCGAAGTGCAGGCGATACGTGTAATTGACCTGATAGCAATCGCCGGCGGCGATATAGGCCTGGATGCGGGCAATCGCGGCATCGAAACCGGCGCGGTCGGTATCGGCCCGCAGATTGACGACGTGCGCAGGTTCCGATGCCTGCGCCGCCAGCCAGGTATCCAGTTCGGCCGGACTGAGGCGCGTGCATTGCCGGAACAGCAGAATTTCGGCCAGAGCGGTGTTTGCCGCCTGATCTGGAAACGGTGCGATGCGATGTTGCTGAGCGCCTAATTCGTAATGCAATAAGGCGACTGCATGCTCGCCTTGCGCCAGTGCGGATTGCATTTCTGTCAATAATTTCGGCAAGGCGGCAACGCTGTCGCAGCGTAGGGTGCGGCTGTAGCCGGTATAGAGACGGGAGCGGAAGGTGGCCGGGTTTTGGTGACCGATATTACGGTCTTCGCAGTCTTCCAGCAGGGCAAAACAGTCGTTCATTGATACGGTATCGGCTAATGCGGCCGCTTTTGACGGCCGTGAGATGGTTATAAGGTTCGTCAAACATCATAGCGTAACCGTTATACTACGCGGCTATATATCAAGCAAAATCGATCACTGCCAAAATCGCCGCTGAGCGCATGGATTCCTTATGGCTTTATCCCGCAACATTCTGATTCCTCTGATCGTCGCGTGTGCATTGTTCATGGAACATATCGATTCCACCGTCATTGCAACTTCACTGCCGGTGCTGGCCGTCGATATGGGTGTCAATCCTATCGCGTTGAAACTGGCGCTGACCTCTTATCTGGTCAGTCTGGCGGTATTTATTCCGATCAGCGGCTGGGTAGCGGATCGCTTCGGCGCACGCACGGTGTTCCGTTTAGCCATCGGCGTGTTCATGCTGGGTTCGATTCTGTGCGGTATCTCGCATACATTGCCGCAGTTTGTCGCCGCACGTTTCTTTCAGGGAATCGGCGGCGCCATGATGGTGCCGGTCGGCCGTTTGCTGATTCTGCGTAGCGTGGAGAGATCGAATCTGGTGCAGGCGCTGGCTTATTTGAGTATGCCCGCCATGCTCGGGCCGGTGCTGGGGCCGCCACTGGGCGGCTTTATCACGACGTATTTTCATTGGCGCTGGATTTTCTTCATCAATATTCCCATTAGTATTCTCGGTATTTATCTGGCCACGCGCTTCATTGAAAACATGCGCGGAGAAAAGTCCATGCCGCTGGATTGGGTTGGTTTTGCCTTGTCTGCAATCGGTTGTTCGCTGCTCATGCTGGGCCTGGCCACCGCAGGGCGGCATCTGATTTCCACCGAAACTTCGATGAGTTGCATAGTCATCGGTACATTGGCGCTGATGATGTATGTGTGGCATTTCCGGCGCACGCCGTATCCGCTGATCGATCTACGCCTGTTGCGGGTGCCTACCATGGGTATCAGCGTGATCGGCGGTTCGCTGTTTCGCATCGGCGTCGGTGCGTTGCCGTTTTTGCTGCCGCTGCTGATGCAACTGGGTTTCGGACTCAGCGCTTTTCATTCGGGTTTATTGACCTGCGTGTCGGCCATCGGCGTTATTTTCGTCAAAACGATTATGGTGCGGGTATTGAAACGCTTCGGTTTTCGCCGTGTCCTGATCTATAACGCCCTGTTTGGCGCGGCTTCGCTGGCGATCATCGGCCTGTTTACCGCAAGTACGCCGTATACGGTCATAGCGATCGCTTTGCTGCTCGGCGGTTGTTTCCGCTCGGTCCAGTTCACCAGTGTCAATGCGCTGGCGTATGCCGATATTGCAAGCAAAGATTTGAGCCAGGCGACGAGTATCGCCAGTGTCGCGCAGCAATTGTCGATTGGATTGGGCGTGACGATCGGCGGATTTGTTTTGCAGACATCGATGGATTGGCACGGGCACGCGACATTGGTAGCGGCCGACTTCTGGCCCGCATTTTTGGCCGTGGCGGTGATATCTGCCAGTTCAATCCTGTTTAATCTGCGTTTGGCGCCCGACGCCGGTGCGGAGCTGGCAAACCGGCCGGCGCGCAAGCCTGCCCAATTAAATGTCAACACGCCCTGATCATCACTGACCCTCGCGTCAGACCCAGGATTTGGGTTTAATATGCACTAATGTTACGGTTCCTCTGATGTCCATGCCGCGGGCCTTGGGTAGCGGCTTACGCGGAGCAGTGTCAATGGAAAAACCCGTCATCCTCGCTGTCGATGATGACCCTGAAGTGGCGGCGGCTGTTGCGCGCGACTTGCGGCTTGGTTATGGCGAGCATTACCAAATCGTGCGCGCTGACTCAGGGGAGGAGGCACTCGAAGCGACGCAGCAGTTGCGCCTGCAGAACCGTACGGTCGCCCTGTTCGTGGCGGATCAGCGTATGCCTCGGATTAGCGGCATCGAATTCCTGGAACAGGCGATCGTACTGTTTCCGAACGCCAAGCGTGTACTGCTCACCGCCTACGCCGATACCGAGGCAGCGATCCGCGCCATCAACACGGTCCGTCTCGACTATTACCTGCTTAAGCCATGGCATCCGCCGGAGCGGAATTTCTACCCGGTGATTGATGATCTGCTCGATGCTTGGCAGGCCGCCTACCGCGGCAGCTTTCAGGGAATCCGCCTGATCGATCACCGCTGGTCGCCCGTCGGCCACCAGTTGCGCGGTTTCATGACGCGAAATCACATTCCCTACACCTGGCTTGATGCCGAGGGGCAGGGCGAGGCGGCGGTTTTGCTCAGTGCGCTCGATCCGGCTCAGGAGCACCAGCTGCCGGTTCTGATCTTCGAGGATGGGGCCGTCCTAAGCCGGCCAAGCATCGCGCAGGTTGCCGAGAAGGTTGGTCTCAAGACACATTCGACAACACCGTTCTATGACCTGCTGATCGTCGGCGGCGGGCCGGCCGGACTTGCGGCTGCCGTCTATGGCGCCTCGGATGGCTTAAAGTCGGCGGTCATCGAACGCGAAGCGCC
>DATMOE010000110.1:0-3700 GCA_035568435.1 Herbaspirillum sp.
CGCCGGGTTCGAGCACCCCTTTAACGATCATCTCCTCAATCATCTGATATGCCTGCAATGCTTGCGGCAACGGCTTGAAATTGGCCGTCCCCACGGCTTTGTTATTTACCTTCAAATTGCCATCCCATGATTAAAATCAAACCGGCTAGAACGCATTTCATCAACGCTAAAAGACGATCATTATGAAGCGAAATGACCGGCTGACTGCATCCACACACGCGATATCCATGCCATGCAGCAATAAAAAATATCCATAAAAGTCGTCGTAAAAACGAAGCGCCAAAATCGATTCACCATCATCGATCGTGCGTGCCGACCCAAAATCGTGCGCGTCTATCGCTGCGCACCATTTAAGTGCTTGGCGCAGCTTTAAAGCGTCTGGGCCAGGCAATGCCGACTGATATGTTACTGGCATATCAATTGCTTAATCCTTATTTTTTCCCAAAATCGATTAATTATGACTACCCTTTCCGCACAGCGCATTCAAACAACAAGCTTCCTTGGAAGCCGGTGGACGCAACTCGCACTTGGGTTGATCTGCATGATGGCGATTTCCAGTCCGCAATATGTATGGACCTTATTTACCAAGCCGTTGATGACGCAGCTTGGCGTCTCGCTTACCCAGATTCAGGTCACCTTCTCCATTTTCATTGTTCTGCAAACGTTTCTCTCGCCGCTGCAGGGCTATCTGATTGAGAAATTCGGCCCCCGGCTTCTTTTGGCAACCGGTGCGATCATGACGGGCTTAAGCTGGGTTCTGTCCGCATCGGCCGGCTCCTTGACAGCGCTCTATATAACTTACGGTCTGTTAGGCGGGGTCGGCACCGGCATTATTTATGTCGGCATTGTCGGCTTGATGGTGGCCTGGTTTCCCGATAGGCGGGGCATGGCCGCCGGTATGGTTGCCGCGGGTTATGGCATGGGCGCGGTACTCTCCACCTTTCCGGTGACTGCCAGTATCGCCAAGCTCGGCTATCAACCGACGCTGCTCAATTTCGGTCTGATTTTCGGCGCCGTGGCATTTCTTGCCGCACTGGGCATGAAACAGCCGCCCAAAGATTGGATGGCCGATTATGTCGCGCGCAATAAGAAGACGAACGGCGTCAGCTCAGGAAAAATGCTGCAAACCCCGCTCTTCTGGCTGATGTTTTTAATGATGACGATGATGTCGACGTCCGGCCTCATGGTGATTTCGCAGATGGCGTCTTTCTCGAAAGACTTCGGCATCACCGATGCAACCGTTTGGGGCATGGCCGCATTGCCGCTGGCTTTGACGATAGACCGGTTTACCAACGGTTTGACGCGGCCTTTCTTTGGCTGGGTATCGGACCGGATCGGTCGTGAAAGCACTATGTTCATCGCTTTCGGACTCGAAGGTATTGCGATGACCTTATGGCTGCTGACACGCGACAATACTTTGTTGTTCGTCATGCTTTCCGGCGTCGTGTTTTTCGGCTGGGGCGAGATTTTCTCGCTGTTCCCTTCCACGCTGACGGATACCTTCGGCGAAAAACATGCCACCACGAATTACGGTTTTCTTTATATGGCGCAAGGCATCGGTTCCATCTTCGGCGGCCCGCTTGCAGCCCGTATGCATGAAGCCTCGGGTAGCTGGGTTCCGGTATTTGCCGTCGTGATTACGCTCGATGTCGTGACCGCGCTGCTTGCAATTGGGCTGCTCAAGCCAATGCGCCAAAAATATCTTCGCACCAATGCTTCGTGAGAATGTTAGTGAATGCATAATGCGCATCACACTAACAATCGGGAGTAATAAGTAATGCAGTACGAATTTTCTGGTCGCGGGCGCTCTGTATCCAGCAATGTGTTGGCCATGTTATGCCTCGCATTCTTGCTGGCTGTTTTATCCGGCAGCGCCAGCGCAGCAGCATGCGCCGGCGCTGCCGCGGCAGGCGATGTGGCGTGTACCGATTTGGGTGCGGTGCGCGGATCGGTGGAAAACGGCACCCTGGCATTCAAGGGTATTCCTTATGCCAAGCCGCCAGTGGGCGATCTACGCTGGCGTGCGCCGCAACCTGCCACGCCGTGGAGCGGTACGCGCGAGGCAGTGAGTTATGCGCCGATGTGCCCGCAAATTATTGGTGGCCATGTCGAAGGCAGTGAAGATTGTTTATATCTGAATGTCTGGCGTCCGGTGCAAAAGCCGAAGCATCTTTTGCCGGTGATGGTATGGCTGCACGGCGGCGGCAATCAATCGTACTCAGGCGCGGGCGACCCCGGCTTTGGCGGTGTTGTCTACGACGGTGAAAAGCTGGTGCCGCAAGGCGTGATCTTCGTCAGCTACAGCTTGCGTGTGGGCGTGCTTGGTTTCCTGGCGCATCCAGCGCTGGATGCCGAACGTCCTGAGAAAATTTCCGGCAATTACGGCAGCCAGGATCAGATTGCGATGTTGCAATGGCTGCATCGGAATATCGCCTCATTCGGTGGCGACCCATCGAAAATGTTCCTGTTCGGTACCTCAGCCGGTGGCGGCAATATCTGCGCGTTGCTGACATCGCCGATGACCAAGGGCCTGATTCATGGTGTGTCGATGGAAAGCAGCGTGCCGACAGGTTGCGAAATCCCGACCTTGGCAGATGTGGAGCGCGGCACGGGTAAGGCGGTGGCCGCTAAAACCGGTTGCGATAATAGTAGTGATGTTGCTGCTTGTTTGCGCGGGAAAACGGTTTCTGAAATTGTCAGCGCGGTGCCTGCACCGCCGTTCAACGTATTTCCGCGTGTGTATGGGCCGAACATGGACGGCCATGTATTTGTCGGCGAGCCATTGGCGTTGATTAAAGAGCATAAGTATCCGGCCGTGCCCGTCATCATCGGCAACACAGCGGGCGAAACCATGCATTTCATCGACGCCGTCGGTCCGGTGACGGATGCCGCCAGTTTTGCCGGTGCGGTGAAGAAGGTATTCGGTGCAGGGCCAGCCGACCGCATCATCGCGCAATATCCGCTTGATCAATATCCGACGCCGCGCGCGGCTTTTGTGCAGCTCACCACGGACGGGGAGTTTACCTGCCAATCAAGACGTGTTGCGCGTACCTTTGCCAGCGTTCAAAGCGAACCGGTATTCCGCTATGTCTTCAATCACACACTTGAAAACGATCCCGTGCAAAAGGCGCTAGGCCCTACGCATACCGCAGAACATCCGTATTTTTTCAGTTGGAAGGGCACTTATAAGCCAACGCCTACCGATCTGGACATTCAGAAGCACATGATCAGTTACTGGAGCCGTATGGCTAAAACCGGCAATCCGAATGGCGGCAACGATCCGTTCTGGCCGAATGCTTCAGCACTGAATGCCGCTTATCTGGAAATTGGTACAGATACACAAAGCAAATCCGGTGAGGGCGAAGCGCATTGCGATTTTTGGGATACGGTTCAATTGCCTTGGCCGCATCTTTGATGTTGGTGACGCATTGATCGTAAAAAAAGCCCGCTTTGAAGCGGGCTTTTTTACGCTCGTTAAGCGTAACCGCGAAACACTGTGCACTGCTTGAACGCGTCTTCCGAAAAGGGGATTTCCTTTGCTTTGCAGAACTTCGACGTCAGCTTCAATAACTCCTTGATGTCGCGGCCGCTGGCCTCGGAATACGTCGTTGCAAGCTGCCCGATTAAAGCATCGGGTAAGTCCGTGTTGAATTGCATGGCCAGCGATTTCCAGAGGAGGATTGCATCTTCTTTCGCCGGT
>DATMOE010000111.1:0-3675 GCA_035568435.1 Herbaspirillum sp.
CAGAAAGATGTGTTGGCGTTTAATCCCGAATGGGCGCCAGAGCGTGCGGTACAACTGGGCGAGGCGATGGCAAGCTGAAATCGCCGGCTTGCCATCCTATTACCGAATTCTAAAAAACAATGATAGTTGCGTTATGGCAACTAAATCAGACTGACTCAAATAGCGTTGAAATGTCCGAACTGGGCACGTGGCAACTGGCGCATGATAGCAACCATGACCATATCTGCCGCCTGAGCGTCGTATTCCAGAGACAGCCAGACATTCATGCGCTTAGCCTGGGCGATGGGTTGTACGCGGATCGAGGCTAGTTTGTCGCCGCAAACAGTGGCGGCCAATTGACGTAACTGCAGAACATCGGTGGCGTCTACGACAATGTGCATCGTGACAATATGCGGTGCCGGGATAGTACGAGGGGGAGGAGAGGGGTGCTGAAATACATCAGCATTTCGTGCCGGTTGGCGTGTTGCCAGTGTGGTATGCGCTACCGGGAATGGATCCTGGATTTTGTGCCCGAACAAAGACAAAGGGGGCACAGTTTGCTGCAGATGTAAGCGACTCATTTACAATCACCGTTCGTTGTTTTGACGAAGAACAGCTTAGCGCCGCGTCTATAAAAAATTCCTAAAAAGACTGCGCCAAGGTGTAAGTGAAATGTATAAATTTGCAAGGCCAGTGCGCAGCGCACAGCGCACCGTTGGTGCGGCGACGATTTTAGCCTATCTTGTCCTACATCATTATCAGTCGTGTTCGACTGGCGATCCTATTGCGTTCACGGATACTGCGAATAAGCGTCGCAGGCATTGGGTTTTGCAACGCATTTTCAGGAGGTCGAAATGAAAAAGATAATATTGTTTTTAGCCACTTTAGCTGGCGTATTGTCATTGAGCGCTTGTTTCTTTCCAGACCATGGCGGGATGGATCGGGATCACCATAATGGCCGGGATGAACAGCGACACGACGATGGTCACCACGACGATCACCATGATTGATGACAACTACGGCCGGTAATAATCCGCCAGCCGGATAAAATCCGGCTGATCCGTTTTCCTGAGAGCATCGATCCAAGTCAAGTGCGTTTTGCCACAATGGTTTACATTTACAGTAACCGGCAAAGCACAGCTTTTATTGAAGGATCAACTCTCAGGGAGATAGTATGGAAGTGAAAATTGTAAAGGGCGAGGGCAAGCTGCAACATGTGATCACGGTCGGGAAGCATCGTTTGCTGACCGATGTTGCGCCAGAGTACGGTGGCGAAGACAGCGGTGTGGAACCGCACGATCTGCTGGCAGCGGCACTTGGCGCGTGTACGGCATTGACGCTCAAAATGTATGCGCAACGCAAACAAATGGATTTGCAGGATATCGATGTGCGTATCACGCACGCGCAAGAGGACGACACCTATGTATTCACGCGCCGCCTGCAATATTTCGGCAACCTGAGCGAAGCCGAACGCACCCGCTTGACTGAAATAGCCGAGAAATGCCCGGTACACAGAACTTTATTGGGGCAGATTCAAATCGTCACGCACGTGGATGCCTGATTCAAAAAATCGATTATTCACACTGATGCTTATTGATGAAATGAATTCTAGTTTCCGCCTCGATCTCGTACATGGGCGATAATGCGCGTTACGGCGCTTTTACCAACGCCCTTACCAACGGCAAGCGCCGCGTAGCGGAAGTGTCTGCGCGGCGTTGCCATTACGATCGGAAATAGTACTTTGACTACGACAAGAACCAAACGCTGGAACGGCCACATTGAAACGCTCAAATCTGATTATCTGAAAGAAATCATGGTGCAGATGGATGCCTACGGCGACCGGCTGCAACTGGCATTGAGCGGACCGGGGCAGCGTCCGCACTATCAGGTCATCAATCCTGCGGGCAAAAAAATGGCGTTCGACAGCAATCATCATCTGTTGAGTCAGGCAGAGGATGCATTCACGCCGGGCAATGTGACCGAAGTTTATACGCTGGAACAAGTAAAAACGATCGCGGCCGGCGGCAGTGTCCGCATTGCCGGCAGCAGCCGCGTCACCCGTACCGGCAACGGTATTACGCGCACTACCCGTAACACGGCAGCAGTGATCAAGGCCAAGGATTTGATCGATGTCGAAAAATATGATTATTTCAAAAACAATCGTGAAACGCTGCCGCCGACCATCGGCGAGCATTCGGCGCAAATCACCGATCTGATGAAAGGCGGCAAATCGGCTGAAGACGCGTTTAATGAAGTGCTTAAACAGCATTACTGATATTGATTAATATAGTGCTTAATATTTAAATCAGCCGAGGATCGAAAGATGCAAAACGACACCGACATCCAGCTCAGCGGTCCTTTTAAAGTGACCGATGCAGTGGGCAATGCGCACGAGATTTCCGGCATTCGCATCTTTGATGAAGGCTACGGCATCATCGACGTGTATGTCGATTTCACCGGCAGCATCGGCGCGCTGCATCTATACAAAGATGCTGCGGTCATTCGTCAGATATTGGCGAAACTGCGAGGCCTCGGCTATCAGGGGCCGGACTTCGGTCACGGTGATCTTGGCTTGCAGGACGACAAATTAGTGGTGCTGGAAGCGACCGAAGAATTTAATACATTCGCCGCGCACAAAGGCTGGAAGAATCTCGCCGAAGAGTTCGATGACGACGAGGACGATCTGGCCGATGCAGCGTCGAGTACGCAGCTCGATGCTTTGATGCGTAAGTTCAAGCCCTAGAAATCGCCGCATGCACGTTGCGACAGTGCGTCGGCGACACCGTTGCGCCGCCGCGGAATCCAGCGCAACGTGACGTCCGGCAAACGCGCAAGCAGCGTTTGCGCCTGGGCATGATAATCCGATAGCCGGCCGGCGTGACTGTCGCTGCGCAGACTATCGATCACCACCCGGCTATCGCCATAAACCAGCAATGGCGCGGCCTGCAACCGCACCGCCATTTCCAATACCGCAATCAACGCCAGATATTCCGCCTGATTGCTATCGCCGTGTCCTGCGGCGGTACACAATTCAAATAATGTCCCGTTCGGATTGCGCAATACGCCACCGATGCCGATCCGGCCTGGATTCGGCCGGGCGGAGCCATCGAACCAGGCCAGCCAAGCCGATCCATTTGTTTGTTCGGCCTGTTCGCGGGCCTGTTTTTGCGCCAGCACGGCATCCTTTTGCTGTTGGCGTGCCGCCTTTCTGCTGGCTTCGTCAGCACGCGCCTGCGCACGCTGCGCCAGCAGTTCCAGCAACGGGATGCCATGGCGCTCCAAGGTTTGGATCAATGCCTCGCGCTCTGGCAAACCAGTGTTGCGCATCAAACGACGGCTGAGAACCAGTTCGGTTTTATAGGCGGCGCGCCGGAGTTCGTCGAGAGTGGGCATGAGAGCAAGACACTAGGAATTGCGCTGCGGCCCGGCCACCGCAGCCGCGGCAGCAGCGGCTTCGCGCAGCTTGTCTTTTTTACTTTTGCGTTTGCCCTTGATACCGCCATTCGATTTTTCCTCGGCGGACAAACCGCTCAGATCGTCCGCCGCCTGCTCGACCGGTTCGAAGCCGGCGATTTGCTCACGCGGTATTTGTCTTTGCCGGCGCTGTTCAATCAATCGAAAATGGGCTTCGGTATCGGCGCTGATAAAGCTGATGGCAACACCGCTTGCGCCGGCGCGGCCGGTGCGGCCGATGCG
>DATMOE010000112.1:0-5853 GCA_035568435.1 Herbaspirillum sp.
CTTCGCCCGGCGTTTATGCCCGCGCCTTCCTCGAAGGCCGCTTCAGCGAAGAACAGTTGCTCAATTTCCGCCGCGAAGTCGACGGCCACGGTCTCTCTTCTTACCCGCATCCCAAGCTGATGCCTGATTTCTGGCAATTCCCGACGGTGTCGATGGGCTTGGGACCGTTGACCGCTATTTATCAGGCGCGCTTCCTTAAATACCTGCACGCACGCAAGATCGCCGATACCGCCAACCGCAAGGTCTGGGTATTCTGCGGCGACGGTGAAATGGATGAGCCGGAATCGATGGGCGCGATCGGCATGGCCGCACGCGAGAAGCTCGATAACCTGGTGATGATCGTCAACTGTAATTTGCAGCGTCTGGACGGTCCGGTGCGCGGCAACGGCAAGATCATTCAAGAACTGGAATCGGATTTCCGCGGCGCCGGCTGGAATGTCGTCAAAGTGATCTGGGGCAGCGGTTGGGACGAATTGCTGGCGCGCGACAAAGACGGCATCCTGCAAAAAGTCATGATGGAAACGGTCGATGGCGAATACCAGAACTACAAGGCCAAGGACGGCGCGTATGTGCGCGAGCATTTCTTCGGCAAGCATCCGAAATTGCTGGAAATGGTCAGCCAAATGTCGGACGACGATATCTGGCATCTGACCCGCGGCGGTCACGACCCACACAAGATTTATGCGGCATTCAAAGTGGCGCAAGAACACAAAGACCAACCGACCGTGCTGCTGGTCAAGAGCATCAAGGGCTACGGTTTCGGCAAATCGGGCGAGGCGCGCAATACAGCCCACAACACCAAGAAACTCGATGACGACGCGATCCGCGCCATGCGCGATCGTTTCCAGTTGCCGATCTCGGATCAGGATTTGCCGTCGATTCCGTTCTTCAAGCCGTCCGACGACACCCCGGAAATGAAATACCTGCACGAGCGCCGCAAAGCGCTGGGCGGTTTCCTGCCGCAGCGTCGTCAAAAGGCGGATGAAGAACTGATCGTCCCGCCGCTGGAAACATTCAAGGCCATGCTGGAGCCGACTGCCGAAGGCCGCGAAATTTCCACCACCTCCGCGTATGTGCGCGTGCTGACGGCGTTGTTGAAAGACAAAAGCCTGGGCGAACGCGTAGTGCCGATTCTGGTCGATGAATCCCGTACCTTCGGTATGGAAGGTTTGTTCCGCCAGATTGGTATTTTCAGCCAGGTCGGCCAATTGTACGAGCCGGTCGATAAAGATCAGGTGATGTATTACCGCGAAGCCAAGGACGGCCAGATTCTGCAGGAAGGCATCAACGAAGCCGGCGGCATGAGTTCATGGATTGCGGCGGCCACATCGTATTCCACCAACAATCGCGTGATGATTCCGTTCTACACGTTCTATTCGATGTTCGGCCTGCAACGCATCGGCGATTTGGCTTGGCTGGCCGGCGATATGCGCGCACGCGGCTTCCTGCTGGGCGGCACCGCCGGACGCACCACGCTCAACGGTGAAGGCCTGCAGCACGAAGACGGCCACAGCCATGTGATGGCATCGACCATTCCGAACTGCCTGCCTTACGATCCGACCTTTGCGCATGAAGTCGCGGTGATCATGCATGACGGCCTGCGCCGCATGGTAACCAATCAGGAAGACGTGTTCTATTACATCACCCTGATGAACGAGAACTACGGCCAGCCGGGTTTGAAGCCGGGCCAGGAAGCAGGCATCCTGAAAGGCATGTATCTGTTGCAGGAAGGCGGCAAGAAAGCCAAGCTGAAAGTGCAACTCATGGGCTCCGGCACGATCTTGCGCGAAGCCATCGCCGCGGTCGATCTGCTGCGCGACGACTGGGGCGTGGAGGCCGATGTCTGGTCGGCGCCTTCGCTGACATTGCTGGCGCGCGACGGCCAGGATGCCGAACGTTGGAACATGCTGCATCCGGCCGACAAGCAACGCGTGCCTTACTTCACCGAATGCCTGGAAAAATCCAGCGGCCCGATCATCGTCGCCACCGATTACATGCGTACCTTTGCCGAACAGGTCCGCGCGTTTGTGCCGAAAGGCCGTACTTATAAGGTACTCGGCACCGACGGTTTCGGCCGTTCCGATAGCCGCGAAAAGCTGCGCGAATTTTTTGAAGTCGATCGTTACTACGTGACGATTGCCGCACTCAAATCGCTGGCCGACGAAGGTGCGATCAAGGGGGCGGTGGTGGCGCAGGCGATTGCCAAATACGGTATCAATCCGGAAAAACCGAATCCAGTCACGCTTTAAATAAAACGCACAACAACACCGCTTAACGGAGCGTAAGACATGAGTCAAATCGAAGTGAAAGTACCGGATATCGGCGATTTCGCGGAAGTAGAAGTAATTGAATTGATGGTCAAGGTTGGCGATACCATCAAAGTGGATCAATCCTTGCTGACGGTTGAATCCGATAAGGCCAGCATGGAAATTCCTTCCAGCCAGGCCGGTGTGATCAAGGAAATCAAGATCAAGGTTGGCGATAAGGTTAAAGAAGGTTCGGTGATTGTGGTGGTGGAGGCCGATGGCGCTGCTGCTGCGCCTGCGGCGACTGCTCCGGCAGCCGCCGCACCGGCTCCAACGCCAGCGCCCGCAGCTGCTGCTCCGGCCGCGGCGCAAGCAGCGCCTGCAGCCGGCGGTAGCCAGGTTGTCAGCGTGCCCGATATCGGCGATTTCGACGAAGTCGAAGTCATCGAAATCATGGTCAAAGTGGGCGATACGGTTAAGGTCGATCAATCGTTGCTGACCGTCGAATCCGACAAGGCCAGCATGGAAATTCCATCCAGTCATGCCGGCGTGATCAAGGAAATCAAAGTCAAGGTCGGCGATAAAGTCGCCAAAGGTACGCAGATTGTTGTGTTGGATGCGGTTGCCGGCTCGGCTCCCGCAGCAGCTCCCGTTGCCAGCGCACCGGCTGCCGCTGCACCTGCCGCACCAGCGCCTGCACCTGTCGCCGCCGCATCTGCTGCGCCAGCTACACCTGCTGCACCTGCTCCCGTCTTTTCCGGCAGCGGTGCACACGCATCGCCATCGGTGCGCAAGTTTGCGCGCGAACTGGGCGTCGATCTGACGCGCGTCGGCGGTAGCGGTCCCAAGGGCCGTATCCTGCATGAAGACGTGCAAAGCTACGTGAAGGCCGCGCTGGCAGGGAATGCCGGCAACGCATCGAAAGCTGCAACCGGCGGCGCCGGCAACGGTCTGACGCTCTTGCCGTGGCCATCGCTGGATTTCTCCAAATTCGGCCCTACCGAATTGGAGCCGCTGTCGCGCATCAAGAAACTCAGCGGGCCGAATCTGCATCGCAACTGGGTGATGATTCCGCATGTCACGCAATACGACGAAGCCGACGTCACCGAGCTGGAAGAATTCCGCAAGACTTCCAACGAAGCGCTGGCCAAAGCCAAATCGAGCGTCAAGCTGACCATGCTGGCGTTCGTGATCAAGGCGTGCGTGGCAGCCTTGAAAAAATATCCCACCTTCAATTCTTCGTTGGACGCCAGCGGCGAAAACCTGATCCTGAAACAGTACTATCACATCGGTTTTGCAGCCGACACCCCGAACGGTCTGGTGGTGCCGGTGGTCAAGGATGCCGACAAAAAAACCGTCAGCCAGATCGCACAAGACATGGCCGATTTGTCCTTGCAAGCGCGCGAAGGCAAGCTGAAACCGACCGATATGCAAGGCGCGTCCTTCACCATTTCGTCGCTGGGCGGCATTGGCGGCACCTTGTTCACACCGATCATCAATGCACCGGAAGTCGCCATTCTCGGCTTGTCCAAGACCGCGTTCAAACCGGTCTGGGACGGCAAGCAATTCGTGCCTCGCCTGATATTGCCGCTGTCGCTGTCGTATGACCATCGCGTCATCGACGGCGCGATGGGTGCGCGTTTCTCCACCTATCTGAGTGAAGTGCTGGCTGACCTGCGCAAAACGTTGCTGTAGTCGCCATCAATCCAATCCCCGGAGACACAATGAGCCAAATTGAAGTGCGCGTGCCGGACATCGGCGACTTTGCCGAAGTCGAAGTAATCGAATTGCTGGTCAAGGCCGGCGATACGGTCAAGGTTGATCAATCGTTGCTGACCGTCGAATCCGACAAGGCCAGTATGGAAATTCCATCCAGCCATGCCGGCGTCATCAAAGACCTCAAGGTCAAAGTAGGCGATAAGGTTAAAGAAGGATCGCTGATTATGCTGATGGAGGCGGGCAGCGCCGCTGCTGCTCCTGCTCCTGCAGCCGCCGCGCCAAAGGCTGCTGCTGCTGCATCTGCATCTGCATCTGCACCTGCTGCTGCACCGACCGCCGCCGCGCCAGTGCAAGCCCCGGCCGCTGCCAGCTTTTCCGGCAAGGCCGATATCGAATGCGATACGCTGGTGCTCGGCGCCGGTCCCGGCGGTTATACCGCTGCTTTCCGCGCCGCCGATCTGGGCCAGAAAGTGGTCCTGATCGAACGCTACGCTGCGCTGGGTGGCGTTTGTCTGAACGTCGGTTGCATTCCATCCAAAGCATTGCTGCATGCCGCCAAAGTCATCACCGAAGCCGAAGAGATGGCGCATTTCGGCGTGACCTTATCCAAGCCGACAATCGATATCGATAAATTGCGCGGCTGGAAAGAAAGCATCATCGGCAAGCTGACCGGCGGTTTGGGTGGTTTGGCCAAAGCACGCAAAGTACAAGTCGTCACCGGCAACGGCACCTTCAGTTCCGCCAATACCATGACCGTGGAAACCGCCGAAGGCAACAAAGTCGTGGCGTTCAAAAATGCGATCATCGCCGCCGGTTCCTCGGTGGCAAAAATTCCTGGTTTTCCCTACGACGATCCACGCCTGATCGATTCGACCGGCGCGCTGGAATTGCGCCAGATTCCGAAAACCATGCTGGTCATCGGCGGCGGCATCATCGGGCTGGAAATGGCGTGCGTTTATGACGCGTTGGGCACCAAAGTCACGGTGGTCGAATTTGCCGATGGCTTGATACCGTCAGCCGATCGCGATGTCGTCAAGCCTTTGCAAAAACGCATCGAAAAGCGTTACGAAGCAATTTATCTGAAGACCAAAGTCACCAAGCTGGAAGCCTTGAAAGAAGGCTTGCGCGCCACCTTCGAAGGCGTCGACGGCAACGGAGGTGCGCCGAAAGAACCGCAACTGTACGACATGGTGCTGGTCGCAGTCGGCCGCCGTCCGAACGGCAAGGACATCGGTGCTGAAAAGGCCGGCGTGGTGGTCAACGAACGCGGCTTCATCCCGGCTGACAAACAACAACGCACCAACGTTGCGCACATCTACGCGATCGGCGACATCTGCGGCGATCCGATGCTGGCGCATAAAGCCACCAATGAAGCCAAAGTTGCGGCCGAAGTCATCGCCGGTCATAAGGTTGCCTTCGACGCATTGACCATTCCATCGGTGGCTTATACCGATCCTGAAATTGCCTGGATGGGCCTGACCGAAACCGAAGCCAAGGCCAAAGGCATTCCGTTCGAAAAAGCCAGTTTCCCATGGGCCGCCAGCGGCCGCGCCCTGGCGATGGGCCGCGACGATGGCCTCACCAAGCTGCTGTTCGACCCCAAAACCAAACGCATTCTGGGCGCGGGCATTGTCGGCGTGAATGCGGGCGAACTGCTGGCTGAAACCGTGCTGGCGCTGGAAATGGGTGCGGATCTGGAAGACTTGGCGTTGACCGTGCATGCACATCCGACGTTATCTGAAACATCGATGTTTGCGGCGGAGATGGGTTTGGGCATCATCACCGATCTTTATATACCGCAGAAGAAGTAATTTACTAGCCGACGTAACAAAAAATCCCGGAGCGCGAAAGCCTCCGGGATTTTTTATTTCATGCTGACTCCAGCACC
>DATMOE010000113.1:0-13136 GCA_035568435.1 Herbaspirillum sp.
TAAGCGATTGGAAGAGCACCCTGGAATAGCTGTCCGAGATACCACCTTGCTGCTGCGCTTGAATACGCATTCCACTGTGCAAATCAACCTTTTACGTTTGTCTTTGCGCTATTTATTTGGTGTCGAGGAACTGGCCAACCGGCTTGGACTTCTGATTTGCAGCTTAATGCCAACCTTGCTGATGTATAACCTCGGCTTACAAGCGCCGGTCATGATTGCCTTTCTGATTATGCTTCTCGTCCTCTTAGTATTTCAACTTTCTGGATTGACGTTCACACTTCGGAAATTTCATGCCCCAATGGCTGTCTATTTGCACACGCACGGACTGCGTGAATGCGACCTTGATCGCTCGCTTATGCTGACATCACTTGTCGTTAGCTCGGTCGTTTGCATACCGCTCTGCATTTCACTTTTGTTTCTCAGCGGCTGGCCTCAGGCAGCCGCTGTCTTTCCGCTGACCTTTGCTGGAAGCATCGCCTTGGCGCATAACAGTTGCGCTGGCGAAAAGTTCTCGTTTCTGATTAAAGTGGCACTTGCGGCGGTGATTGCCATCCTGGCCTGGTTCTTATTCTCAATTCACTGAAAACCGTCGAGCCTATATCTTTCTGCTAGGTATTGTTACCGGCTTGGGCTTGCGAACTTATCACAGACACGGCAGTCTCAAAAGTTAGCCGATCACATGAGGCCGCAAAAATTGAAGCCAAACCAATACGGCAATAATCGCGCCCTTATCGCAAACAGACCTCGGCTTTTCCTCGGACGCCGCCGCTGGCTGCAACGCGCGCTGGCGTTAATTGCGGCCGGTTCCGGCGCTTCCATGCTATTGAAGGCGCAGGGTGCCGAGAGCAGCGCACCGCTGGCGACTTTCATGACGCTGTCGCAAGCGCTCACAAGCAAAGCCGTTCTGAACCCTGCCGTCGGCGCCCGTCTACTGGACGCACTACAAAAAAACACCCCCGATTTTCCGCAACGCATGCAGCAATTGGCCGCTGCACTGCTGGCCGGCTGGCCCCAAGCACCGGCTCAGACTGCGCAGCAGGCGCTGGCGCTACGCATCATGCAGGGCTGGTATCTGGGCGTGGTCGACAATACTGTTATCACCTATGAAGAGGCGCTGATGTTCGAGGCCGTTTCCGACACGCTGCCGATCCGCTCGTATTGCTTTGGCAAGCCCGGCTTCTGGGCCGAAAAACCAATCGAAAAATTAATCGGAAAATCCACTAAAAGAGCAATCTGAATGGCCGCTCCCACTACCGTTAATACGCCAACACAACAAGCCGACATCATCGTGATCGGCTCCGGCGTGGCCGGTGCATTGGTTGCGCATCAGCTTGCGCTGGCCGGAAAATCGGTGATCATGCTGGAGGCCGGCCCGCGCATGCCGCGCTGGCAAATCGTCGAGCGCTTTCGCAATCAGGCCGACAAAATGAATTTCATCGCGCCTTATCCATCGAGCCCCTGGGCGCCGCATCCCGAATACGGTCCGCCCAATCATTATCTGATCCTGAAAGGCGAGTACCAATTCAATTCGCAATACATCCGCGCAGTGGGCGGCACCACCTGGCTTTGGGCGGGGTCGGCGTGGCGCTTTCTGCCGAACGATTTCAAGATGCAAAGCATCTACGGCGCAGGACGCGACTGGCCTCTGCAATACGCGGATCTGGAACCTTATTACCAGCGCGCCGAAGACGCGTTAGGCGTATGGGGCCCGGCCGATGAAGAGCTCGGGTCGCCGCGCAGCCGGCCCTACCCAATGGCGCCGCTGCCGCTTTCGTATAACGAATACACCATCAAGAGCGCATTGAATGCCTACGATCCCAATTTTCATGTGGTCACCGAACCGGTGGCGCGTAACAGCCGGCCTTACGATGGCCGCCCCACTTGCTGCGGCAATAATAATTGCACGCCGATTTGTCCGATCGGCGCGATGTATAACGGCATCGTCCATGTCGAAAAGGCGGAGCAGGCCGGCGCCAAGCTGATTGAAAACGCCGTCGTCTACAAGCTGGAGACCGATGCGCAAAAGCGCATTGCGGCGGCTTGGTATAAAGATGCGCAAGGCAATGAACATCGCGTGGAAGGCCGCTATTTCGTGCTGGCCGCAAACGGCATCGAGACGCCGAAGATCATGCTGATGTCGACCAGCCGCGACTTTCCCGATGGGGTCGGCAACAGTTCCGGCATGGTGGGCCGCAATCTGATGGATCATCCCGGCACCGGGGTCACGTTTTATGCGGATCAAAAACTCTGGCCGGGCCGCGGGCCGCAGGAAATGACCTCGTTGATCGGTTTTCGTGACGGCGCGTTCCGCTCCCGGCAGTCGGGCAAGAAAATCCATCTGTCCAATTTATCCCGGATCGATCAGGAAACGCAGAAGATTTTTGCCGCCGGAAAACTGATGCGTGGCGCAGAGCTGGATGCCGGCATCCGGGATCGCGCCGCGCGCTTTGTCCAATTCGACTGCTTCCATGAAATTCTGCCCTTGCCGGAAAATCGGATCGTGCCGAGCAGAACGGCGCTCGATGCAATCGGAATTGCCCGCCCGGAAATCACGTATCGGATCGATGATTACGTCAAACGCAGCGCGGTGCATACGCGCGAGGTGTATGCGGCGGCGGCGAAAATACTGGGCGGCAGCGAAGTGCGATTTGTGGATGCATTCGCCCCCAATAACAACCTGACTGGCACCACCATCATGGGCAGCGATCCGCGTAATTCCGTCGTCGATAAGGACTGCCGCAGCTTCGACCATCTCAATCTATTCATTTCCAGCAGTGCCACTATGCCCACGGTAGGCACGGTCAATGTCACGTTGACGATTGCTGCGCTGGCGTTGCGCATGGCGGATGTGTTGATGAAGGAGCTTTGAAGATGCAGAAAGAGATCGCTGCTTCGGTTGTTGCTTCGGTCACTGCTTCGATAGCGGCCGCGTTGTTGTTATGGTCTTGCGTCACACCGACCACGCCGGCCATTCCGCACGCTGCTACCGATACCCTCACCGATGCGCCATTAATCAAACGCGGCGAATATCTGGCGATAGCCGGCGATTGCATCGCTTGCCACAGCACCGGTCACGACCAGCCGTTCGCCGGCGGCCTGCCGATAAAAATACCCTCGGTGGGCACCATCCACTCCAGCAATATCACGCCCGATGCGCAGACCGGCATCGGCGACTGGACGCTGGAGGATTTCGACCGCGCAGTGCGTCAGGGGGTCTCCAAGGATGGGCATCATCTGTACCCCGCCATGCCCTACCCCTCCTATGCCAAGATCAGCGATGACGATGTCAAGGCCTTGTATGCCTATTTCAAGCATGGCGTAACACCGGTGCGGCGGGCAGCAGAGACGGACACGACGCCCCTCAAGACGCGCAAGCTGCTCGCGCTATGGAACGGCCTATTCCTGGACAAAAAACCTTATCAAATCAAAACGGATCAGAGCCTCGCCTGGAACCGCGGCGCTTATCTGGCGCAAGGGCTGGCCCATTGCGGCAGTTGCCATACGCCGCGCGGTCTGGCGTTGCAGGAACGGGCGCTCGATGAAAGCGGCAAAGGTTTTCTGAGCGGATCATCGATCGATGGATGGGATGGCTATAACATTACGTCGGATCTCGACAGCGGCATCGGCCGGTGGACGCAAGCGCAGTTGGTCCAGTATTTGCGCAGCGGCAGCGTACCCGGTCTGGCCCAAGCCGCCGGCCTCATGGGCGAGGCCGTACAGCACAGCTTTTCGCAGATGAGCGCTGACGATATCGACGCAATCGCCACGTATATACGCACGGTGCCGGCGGTGAGCGATGGCAGCAAGCAGCCGCGCCATGGCTGGGGCAATCCGGCCAACGATGCGACGCGTTTGCGCGGCATCGCATTGAACGCAACACTAGACCCGGCGCGGCTCTACCTCGGCAACTGTGCAAGCTGCCATCAGGCGCAGGGGCAAGGCACGACGGACGGCTATTACCCATCGCTGTTGCACAACTCCACCGTCGGCGCATCGAAGCCCGATAATCTGGTGCAAGTCATTCTGCATGGCGTGCATCGCATCACCCCGGATAACGATGCAGGCATGCCGGCGTTCGCGGCGGTGTTATCCGATGCGCAGATTGCGGCATTGAGCAACTACATTACGGCGCAGTTCGGCAATCCTGCCGTGAAGATCAGTGCGGAGCAAGTTGCAAAGCTGCGCGACTAGTCATCATCTGGACATATTCATGATGTACGTTCGACATAAAATTGCGTACTTTATCGACCCTGCCAAAACATGAAAAAACCGCTGCGCGCAGCGCTCTGCGCTCTTATTGCGATCTCCGCCCTGCTGCCGGCTATTCTCGCCGCAGCCAATCCCGACAAGCTCTGGGAAATCGTCAATCAGGAATGCGTGCCGAATATGGACGCGCATAACGATCCGGCTCCGTGCCGGCTGGTAGACCGTCAACGCGGCTTTATCATTTTGAAAGATATTGTCGGCGCAGGACAGTTTCTGCTGATTCCGACGCGGCGTCTAAGCGGGATAGAAAGTCCTGAATTGCTGGCACCGGATGCACCGAATTACTGGGCCTATGCGTGGGAACAGAGCCACCTTGTCGGCGCGGCATTGGGCAAAAATCTGGCGCGCGATCAAATTGGCGTGGAAATCAACTCCGCTGCAGCGCGCAGTCAATTGCAATTGCACATTCACATAGACTGCCTGCGCGCCGATCTGCCGCAACTATTGCGTACGCATCAAGCCGATGCGCCGGACCGATGGTTGCCGCTGATGCTGGATGGCCATCAATATTGGATCATGCGCTTGACCAGCAGCACGCTGGGCGACACCAATCCGTTCAAACTGGCCGCGGCGATAAATCCCGATGCACATAATGCGGCGGCGATGGCGGCGCAATCCTTACTACTGACCGGCGCCCACTTCGGCGACGGCAGCGAAGGTTTTTATCTGATCGATATGCCGGTCAATTTCGACCGTGGCGAACGCGGCAATGCGGAAGCGTTACTCGATCACAGCTGCAGCTTGTGAAATGAAGGGTGGCAGGCGGGCTGTGGTGGATGGTTGTGCGCAGTGAGGTAAAGAAGGGAGGCCGCAGGCCGGAATGACACGAACGGAGTACAACCATCCGCCGCAGCCCGCCTGCCACCCTGAATTTCGCAACAAGCGCAAGAGCGCTAAGACATAGCAATCAACGCAGCAATCGCATCGAAACACGCCATCGCGCTGGCAATCAGCGTTTCAGCAACTTCATCGCCCTCAACACTGCACGCCTGCACGATCATCCCCGCACTAACGCATACACGCAAAGCAGCAAGATCGACACCGTTATGCTTGCCGCAGGCCACCGGTTGACCGACCGAATACATATAACCATCGCTGTGCCGTGTGTGCTGCAAACGCCGATAGACGTCCGTCACTTCCGCGTTGCTCAATACTGCATACTTCGGCAGCAGACGATGCAAAGTAAATGGATGGATCGAAGTAACATCGTCCCATTCGGGCATCAGGCCGGCGACCCGCTCAGGGAGCGCCGGCTGCGCCAGCGCCTGAAAATGCGGATCGGATTGCAGACGCTGCTGCACCGCGGTGCTGAAATCCTGCAGAAATTTTCTGATCCGTCTGCCTGGCACGGCCTGCAAAGCCTTGAGTTCGTATAACGCCGCCTGCCAGCGCAACAGCAATCCGATGTTGGCGCAGGATGTCAGCGCTTCTTCCGCACGCCAACCGGCAGGCCACTCTTCTTGTGCGCAATGACCATTCAATTGCGCCGGTATACCGGCCTGCCGCATCGACGCTGCGATCGATTGCGGTATCAATAAGGCCGATGAAAACGACGGGCCGCCGATAAATTTCGAGCCGGTCATCGCGACCATGAAATCTTGCTGCAGATAAGCCCGCAGCGTCGCCGCCTCCATCCGAAATTGGCAGGCATCGACCAGCACATGCAAGCGTTGCGGCCAGCGTTGCCGCAGTTGCCGCGCAAATTGCGGATCGGGCGCCACGCAACCGGTTTTCGAAACGTCGATCAATACCAGCAATACATCCAGACCGGATTGCAACGCCGTGCCGCTCAGTAAATCGACATCGGCGATGATGGCTTCGGGCGTGCGCGGCGTGCCATCCGGCTGCCGGATCGAAACGTGCACGACCTCATTGCCCGGTGCATCTGCGCTATCCAAGCTTCGCCCGTTCAGCGCTGCCGTCACGCCGCTACCGCTTTCCTCTGGATTGACCATGATCACGCGCAACGAGCGCTGGGCCTGCTGCGCAAGCGTTGCGGCCAGATGCGCTGTCAGCAAATGCGCGTCGGTACCGGACGCGGCGAAGATCACATCCGGCGACGATGCTTCGGTAAAACCGCTGAGATGCAGAAATTCGGTGCGCAGGCGTTCCAATTCTTCACGGTAAATGGCCGCTGCAGACTTAGCAGAATGGGAACCGGAAGCGGAATTGGCAGCGTTCAGCGCGACCGCAATACGGTCGCGCAATTGATTCGCCGCGTCGAAAGCCTGCGGTGAAATCTGCGATGCGGTCGATGAACCGAAAGCGATCCGGTCGGCAGCAGGAAACGGCTGGCAACCGTATTTGTTTATTTGAGACCCCGGCTGTATTTCAATACGGTGATCCCCGCCTTGCACCAGCAATGCCGATGTCGATGGCAGCGATGGCAACTCAGACGGCATGCTTGCGTCCCGCGGTTTTGTGCAGCATGCTCTGGAACGCATCGAACACCTTGCGCATCTGCGTTTTCTTATAAGGGAATACATCGACCGGATCGATTGCATGAACGATCATGCCGGTATCGATTTCAAATATCAGCAGCTCGCCGTCCCGTGTTTCGCTACAATCCATCGCCAGATAATCCAGCCCGAAACGCTGCTGGATCAGATCGAAAGCAGCACGATGGCGCGGCACGAATACGTCGTCGAAACTGGCCATGACAGCGGCCTCTTCCGCCCTTTTTTCAGCACTCTCGGACATGCCTGCATTCAAATAATGGATCATCCAGTTGGCGGAAATAGCCATGTGGCACAGATACGGACGGCCTTCGATCAGCGCGATGCGGTATTTTCTGAACTGACCGTCGTCATTGCTGTAATCGACAAAACGTGAAATGTAGAACGCGTCGTCATTATGTTGCCGCAGATAAGTCTCAATCTCATTGCGCGCCGTCACTTTTTGCAACCCTCTGCCCGCATGCGATCCTACCGGCCGCACGATCAGCGGGAAGTCGCCATCGCCCAGCATATCGGCGGCAGATTTGGCGCCGCGGCCGATACTGAGCATGGTTTCGCGCTCTGCACGCACCGTAACCGGTATGGAAATACCGGGCTGCGATTGCAACAAAATCGCCACCCGGTCACGCGATAATTGCAGACTTTTTTCGGGCTGATTGAGCAAAGGGCCTTGCCAGTTTTTAGCAAACGCCGTCAAACTGCGCAGCAGGGAGCGGCTTTGATCCGACTCGCCGACCGCAATGAACAAGACGTCATGCGGCGGCAATTCCGGCGGCAGCGGCCGATCCGGCGATAGGTAGAGGATATCGAGCGCGATATCGGAGTCGCCCAGCATAAATTCCAGCGGCGTATTCGCCATGAAATCGCCGGCAGTCATAATGGCCAGCAAGCGCAATTTGACGGCGCCGCGCGCCGTAGGCAAGTGATATAGCTGCCGCATCCGAATTGCCTCGGCCTGGGTGGCGCTCGACGTGGCATCGTCGCCCATCAATTGCAAAATGATCGACAAATCCATCATCGCATTGGCATCGTCCGGGTGCGTACCCAAACGCGCAATCAACTCTGTGCCGAGGGGCCTGATATCGCCCCCCAGATAAGCCGCCTCCAATAGCGCGGCAATGCCGATTTGATGCACCGAATCCGGCGTGAATTTGGGGATTGAACCGGAAGCCGGGATTGAACCGGAAGCGGGCACTGCATTTTGCGTGGGCATTTTTATCTACTTTTCAAAACTGGAGGGAATAGCTGGCATCGAAGCGGAGGCGGAGGCGCTGAACTTCAGCACCGCATCCAATAAGGCGTCGATATTTTCGACCGTGCTTCGATGGTTGAATAACGCCGCACGAATCGCAAAGCGGCCATGGATTTTGGTGGAAGAAGGCGCGGCAATGCCGGACTCCTGGATGGCCAACAACAGTCGCCGATTAATTGCTTCTGACATTGCTTCCGAATTCTCGGCTGAATTTCCTGCGCTGCAACGCAGGCGGAAGCAAACGATATTGAGCGATGCCGGCGCCAGTAATTCCAGCGTCGGTTCGGCCTCAATGCGTTGCTGCAAATAGCGCGCCAGCGCGCAGGTATGGCTGATCATCTGCCCTAGTTTTTCGGCGCCGTACACCTTGAATGTGAACCAGGTTTTGAGTGCGCGGAAACCACGCGACAAATCCGGGCCGTAATCGCACGGCCACGGCGAACCTGCCGCCATGCCGCGCTCGGCGCGTTCCAGATACGTCTTTTCTTGTGCTTCAAATGTACTCAGGTGCAGCGCACCGTCTTTGACCAGCACGAAACCGGCATCGTATTGGACCTGCGTCCATTTATGAAAATCGAATGCAATCGAGTCGGCGCGCTCAATGCCGGCCAGCCGCGGCGCCAGATCGGGGGCCAGCATCGCCATCGCACCGAAAGCACCATCAACGTGGAAGAAAATATTTTCGCGTTGCGCGATGTCGGCAATCGCCGACAAATCGTCGATTGCGCCCATGTCGACTGTACCGGCGTTACCGATGACGATAAACGGCTGCAGACCGGCGGCGCGATCGGCGGCAATCTGGGCCGCAAGGCTCGGCAGGTGCATGGCGCCGTCGGCATTGATCGGGATGCGGCGCAGCGCTTCTTCGCCCAGACCGGCGATATCCATGGCCCGCTTGACGCAACCGTGCGCCGCGGTGGAAGCATAGGCCGTCAGATGGTGCGCCGCCGCTTGCACGCCGTGCGTGCGCACAGCCGCGCCGAGGATTTTTCTTCTGGCCACCAGAACGCCGATCAGATTGGCGGTCGAAGCGCCGGTGACGAACACGCCGCTGGCCTGCTCGGGAAAACCGAACAACTCGCGCATCCATTGGGTAATCTGTTTTTCCACAGCGAGCGGTATCTGATCGCGGCCGCCGACATTGGCATTCAGGCCGGCCGTCAGCATTTCGGCCAGCATGCCGACCGGCGTGCCGCAGCCCTGCACCCAGCCCATGAATCCAGGATTGGCATTGCCCACCGCATACGGCAGAATCGACTGCATGAACGTTTGATGCGCCTGCGCAAGCGAGCCCGGCTGACGCGGTAGATTTTCCTCGAACTGCTGGCGCACCTGATCCGGGATCGGCTGCCATACAGGCCGGTTGCGCAGCCCTTCAAGATAATCGAACATATCGTCCAACATCCGGTGCCCCTGTTCTCTTATCTCGCGCCAGTCGGACGGATCAAGCGTGGCGGCATGCTGCTCGCTGTCGTGCATCGGTCTACCTTGTTGTAACAAACTTTGATCTTACGTCAGCCGCAGTAGCATTGAAACCGCAAAAAACGGGGCAAAGGCCAGCTTATTAGAGGGCTTGCCAAATGCTTACGTTTTTTACAAACCGCGCCTAACTTCCCAAAATCAGCACCATGAACCGATTCAGCGCGTTTAAATAGCTGTTGAATGTAGCTGTAGGCGTGCTGCACAAGTGTGCCGGACATGGGATAAAGTCGGCTTTTTTCGATTGTTTTAATTTATCGATCCGCGCCAAGGCTGCTGTTAAACTGCTGAAATCTCATTCTTATTGCTATTTCGACCGCAACCCATGCCGCCTTCCACCGATAGCACCGGGACTCCCGTCAATACGCCAGCCGATCCCTCCACCCCGCCCTCATCGATCAGGCTGCGCCCAGTCACCACCAAAGTAGCACCCTTTGTCATCGCCTCATGGCTGATGATGGTTGTGCTGCTGGGCTTGGTGCTGACCGCGCATCTGTTGACCGCGCTGATGGCCGGTTTGCTGGTATATCAATTGGTGCGCTCGCTGACGCCGCTGGTCCATCGCCGCATCAATAATCAACGCGCGCATTTGATTACCGTGCTGCTCCTGTCGGCCGTAATCATCACGCTGCTGACGCTGGGCATACTCGGTATGATTGCCTTCCTGCGCGACCCCACCCGCATCGCAGCGTTGCAAAACAAGTTTATGATCTCCCTCGATTTAGTCCGCACCCAAATGCCCGATTGGTTGCGCCAGTATTTGCCCGACGATATAGGCGATGTGCGCGAACTGATCAGCGATTGGATGCATACCCATCGCGGCGTGCTGCAATTGGCCGGCAGGGAAGTCTTCCAGATAGCGGCGCATATTCTGATCGGCATGATACTGGGCGCGATGGCGGCGTTATATGCTGCGCAGTCGATACCGCCGCAGCAGCCGCTGGCCGCCGCCTTGCTGGAACGCTGCGCATTGCTGGCCGATGCGTTCGGCCGCGTGGTCTTCGCGCAAGTCAAAATTTCGCTGCTCAATACCTTGTTCACGGCAATTTTCTTGCTGGTGATTCTGCGGCTGGCCGGGGTGCATCTCCCGCTGACAAAAACCATGATTGTGATGACTTTCGTGATCGGTCTGCTGCCGGTCATCGGCAATCTGATTTCCAATACGCTGATCGTGGTGATTGCGCTTTCTGTGTCCCTGTATGCGGCGATTGCCGCACTGATTTTTTTGATCCTGATTCACAAATTCGAATATTTTCTGAATGCCCGCATCGTCGGATTTCAGATCAACGCCCGTAGCTGGGAACTGCTGTTGGCCATGTTGATCGCCGAAGCCTTGTTCGGCCTGCCCGGGCTGGTGGCCGCGCCGATTTACTACGCTTACGTCAAACGCGAGTTATATGAAATGGGCTGGGTTTAGTCCGCGTTTTTGCACTGATTCAGCACTATTGCCGATCATCATTATTGCCCGGTGGCACATCTCTTGCTTTAAGCGCCTAATTGAGCGCGCTTTACGTGGCTAATCCTGCAGTAGGTTGGCAATCCCCCCTGTTAGCATCAAAAATGCAGGCAATTTTCCCGAATTGCCTGCAATACGTTCGTCATGCTCCTTCGTTAGTTCAGCAAATAAATACGGGTTCCCGGGTTGTTGCCTTAAACATTCGGAGTCAAAAAAATGCTAAATAACATCAGTATTAAAACCCGCCTTATTTTTGTGATGACGCTCATGTGCATACAGTTGGGCGTGGGCGCGGTGGTCGGCCTGGTGAGCCTGCAGATGACGAACGCTTCCGTCAAGACTATTTATGAAGACCGGCTGATCGCAATGGGCCAACTGGATCAGGTGGTGCGTCTGATCAATATCAATCAATTGACAATTGCCTCGGCATTGACTGCGGACCCCGCCACATTCGGCGCCCGCATGGATGAAGTGGACGCACGTATCGCCCAAATCAATACGATCTGGAATGCCTACCTCGCGACCTATCTAACGCCGGAAGAAAAAGTTCTGGTGGATAAATTCACGACAAGCCGCGGACAATTCGTAGCACAAGGTTTAAAACCCTCCATTGAGGCTATCCGCGCCAAAGACGTCAAGCGTGGCGTGGAATTACTCAACGGCCCGATGTCGGAGCTATTCAAGCCGGTGCAACAAGATATGAATAACCTGATTCAGTTGCAATTGGACGTCAGCAAAGGTGAATACGAGGCGGCGCAATCCAGATATAAGCTGATGCTGCAGGCCTGCATCATCGGCGTGACGTTGTCGGTCTTGCTGAGCATTCTCATCGGCACCTGGCTGGTGCGCGCCATCACGCGGCCGCTTAACCGCGCAGTTGAAATTGCCAAAGCCGTTGCCGCCGGCGATCTGACGCAGGATATTGTTGCCGTGTCGCGCGATGAAACCGGGGCATTGACCAGTGCGCTCAAAGAGATGAACGACAATCTGAAGCGCATCGTCGGCGAAGTGCGCGTTGGCACCGATACGATTGCAACGGCTTCGGCGCAAATTGCCAGCGGCAATCTGGATTTATCCTCGCGCACCGAAGAACAGGCCAGTTCGCTGGAGCAAACAGCGGCGGCCATGGAAGAGATTACCTCCACCGTCAAACAGAATGCCGACAACGCGCGGCAGGCCAATCTGCTTGCCGTAACTGCGTCCGGCATTGCTACCGATGGCGGCACGGCGGTCAATCAGGTGGTGGCGACGATGACCTCGATCAACGAATCGTCGCGACGCATCGTCGACATCATCAGCGTGATCGACGGGATTGCATTCCAGACCAATATTCTGGCGTTGAACGCCGCAGTGGAAGCCGCGCGCGCCGGTGAACAAGGGCGCGGTTTTGCGGTGGTGGCATCGGAAGTGCGCAGCCTGGCGCAGCGCTCGGCGGCGGCAGCCAAGGAGATCAAGGAATTGATCGGCGATTCGGTCGACAAAGTCGGCGCCGGCAGCAAGCTGGTCGAACAGGCCGGCAATACCATGAGTGAAATTGTCGCCAGCGTGAAAAGAGTGACCGATGTGGTGGCCGAAATCAGCGCCGCCGGCCAGGAACAAAGCGCCGGCATCGATCAGGTTAATCTGGCGATTACGCAGATGGATGAAGTTACGCAACAAAATGCGGCGCTGGTCGAAGAAGCTGCTGCGGCGGCTGCTTCCTTACAGGACCAGGCGGCCAGTTTGGCGCAGTTGGTGAGTGTCTTCAAGCTCGGTGACGCCACGCATTCGTCGGTTCCGCTGTTGAAATCTATTTCGAATCGCCCACACGTGGCCGCCATCGCAAAGGTTGCTAAAGCCGCAATCAAGCCGAGCACGCCAAGCACATCAAGCACATCGACGGCGGTATCGCGCGGACGCCTTGCGGCAGTGCCGACAGCGCGGGCGGCCGCGCCGAAAACGGATAATCCTGATGACTGGGAAACATTCTAAGAGACTTACATGGACGCCGCCGTTTGCGAAATTCAGGGTGTCAGGCGGGCTGTGGTGGATGGTTGTGCGCAGGGAGGTAAAGAAGGGAGGCCGCAGGCCGGAATGACACGAACGGAGTACAACCATCCGCCACAGCCCGCCTGACACCCTGAATTTCGCAATCTTTACCTCAGTTTTCGGACAACCGCAATCAAAACGCCGAAGTCCGGGCCGAATTCGGCACTATCTTCCGGGTACATGCGGGAGATATTGCCAT
>DATMOE010000114.1:0-7047 GCA_035568435.1 Herbaspirillum sp.
CGACGCCACGCTTATGCAGATGCAGCGAAGTGCGTGCGATCTTGGTTGCTTCGTCGCCGACGCGTTCCAGATCGGTGATGATCTTGATGGTTGCCATCACGGTACGCAAATCGTTGGCAGTCGGCTGGCGGCGCACGATCAGATGGCTGCATGCATCGTCCAGTTCAACTTCCAAACGGTTCACTGCGTCGTCTTCCGAGATGACGCGTTCCGCCAGTTCGCTATTGCCGACGCGAAACGATGCCATCGCATCCTGAAACTGGCGCTCGACGATACCGCCCATCAACAGCACCTTGGAGCGAATCGCTTCAAGATCGGTATCGTATTGTTTCGAAGAGTGGTCGCCTGTCATTTTCTGTCCTTCTTTGATAACTAACTACTTACTGAATCTCTTATTCAGTCAATAAGTAAGCGTTTCTTAACCGAAACGGCCTGTAATGTAATCTTGCGTCTCTTTACGGGCCGGATTCATGAAAATCTGATCGGTCACGCCGAATTCCACCAGCTCGCCCAGATACATATAGGCCGTATTGTCCGAACAACGCGCGGCCTGTTGCATGTTGTGGGTCACGATCGCAATGGTGTAATCGTTCTTCAGTTCGCCGATCAACTCTTCCACCTTGGCAGTAGAAATCGGATCCAGCGCCGAAGTCGGCTCATCCAGCAACAGCACCTCCGGTTTCACCGCCACGCCGCGCGCGATGCACAGCCGTTGCTGTTGACCGCCGGACAAAGACAAACCGCTCTTATTCAACTTATCCTTAACCTCGCCCCACAATGCCGCCTTATTCAGCGCCCATTCGACACGCTCGTCCATTTCGCCTTTCGGCAGGTTTTCATACAGGCGGATACCGAAGGCGATATTGTCGTAGACCGACATCGGGAACGGCGTCGGCTTCTGAAACACCATGCCGACCCTGGCCCGCAACATATTCAGATCCTGGCCGGCATCCAGAATATTACGGCCGCCATACATGATTTTTCCTTCGGCGCGCTGGCCTGGATACAGATCGTACATCCGGTTGAACGTACGCAGCAAAGTCGATTTACCGCAGCCGGAAGGGCCGATGAATGCCGTTACTTTTTTCTCTTCAATATCCAGATTGATATTCTTGAGCCCCTGAAAACTACCGTAAAAGAAATTCAGGTCGGCAATTTCAATGGTTGGCTTCTGACGTTTGCCCTCATCCGCAGTTGTTTGCATAATCATTTTTTCTCTTGGGAATTAACCGGGAATTTTCTGGCTGAACAATGTGCGCGACAAGATATTCAGGAGCAGTACGCTAAACGTAATTAATAAGGCCCCGCCCCAAGCCAGCGAGACCCAGTTTGTATAGGGACTCATTGCAAATTGATTAATGACGACCGGCAAGTTGGCAATCGGTCGATTCATATTAGTACTGAAAAACTGATTATTCAATGCAGTAAACAATAATGGCGCCGTTTCGCCGGAAATCCGCGCCACCGCCAGCAACACACCCGTTACCACACCTGCCTTGACCGCGCGCAGACGAATCATGGTCGCCACCTTCCAGCGCGGCGCGCCCAGCGAAAAAGCCGCTTCGCGCAGACTGCCCGGCACCAGCTTGAGCATGTTATCGGTGGTTCTGACCACCACCGGAATGGCAATCAGCGAAATCGCGAAAGTACCGGCCCAGCCGGAGAAGTGCCCTGCATGGGCGACATAAATCGCGTAGACGAACAAGCCGATGACAACCGACGGCGCCGACAGCATGATATCCGTCACAAAACGCGTGGTCTGCGCCAGCTTGCTTTCCTCGCCATATTCGGCCAGATAAATACCGGCCAGAATACCGATCGGCGTACTGATCACCGTAGCAATGCCAACCATCAACAAACTACCGATGATCGGATTGAGCAAACCGCCGCCGTTGTCGCCCGGGGAAGGCGTGTTTTGCGTCAGCAAGCCTAAATTCAGTGCGTCGAAGCCCTTGATCACCAGTGTCAGCAAAATCCACATTAATACAATCAGACCCAGCGCCATCGCCAGGAAAGAAAAGAGCATGCCCAAACGATGCCGCAGCAAACGGCCACGATAGACCGGATTCATGGCCGGCTTCAAGCCATTCTGTTGATCCTGCTTTAAATCCTGTTTCATTTACTGCCTTCCTTACGGGTCATGCCCATCAGCATTACCTTGGCAGCCGCCAACACGATGAAGGTAATCACGAATAGGATCAAACCCAATGCAAACAATGAAGACACATGCAATGGCGTAGATGCTTCCGCTATTTCGTTGGCCAATGTTGAGGCGATGCTGTTGCCGGAAGCAAACAGCGACCACGATAAGCGCTGCGCATTACCGATCACGAACGTGACCGCCATCGTTTCGCCGAGCGCGCGGCCAAGACCGAGCATCACGCCGCCGACCACGCCGGTCTTGGTATAAGGCAGCACGATCTTGCGCACCACTTCCCAGCGCGTGCAGCCCAGACCGTAAGCAGACTCTTTCAGCACTGCCGGCACGACTTCAAACACATCGCGCATCACCGAAGCAATAAACGGGATAATCATCACAGACAAAATCAAGCCCGCAGTGAGGATACCGATACCGGTCGCAGGGCCCTTGAACAACGCGCCAATGATCGGTATTTGACCGAGCGTGGCCTTTAGCACCGGTTGGCCATATTCGGCAAACAGCGGCGCGAATATAAATAGTCCCCACATGCCGTAAATAATACTTGGAATACCTGCCAGCAATTCCACCGCCGTACCCAGCGGCTGACGCAATCTGATCGGGCAGATCTCGGTCAGGAACAAGGCAATCCCGAAGCTGACCGGGAATGCAATCAATAAAGCAATAATAGAAGTCGCCAGCGTGCCGACGATGGCAATCGCGGCGCCATACTCATCGTTGACCGGATCCCACTCCACGCGGGTAATGAAACCGGGGCCGAATGCGTGAAACGCAGGCCAGGCGCCAACAAATAATGAAACAATAATCCCGCCCAGCATCAACAGCACGGTCAATGCAAATATCAGCGTGATTTTATGAAAGAAGAAGTCCTGAATACGCTGTATGCGCATCGTCGCTACCAATGCGGCATCGGAGTTCACAGTGCTGGCAGACGTTTTAGCCGTTAAAACATGATTGGGCATAGTCGGTGTCGAAATTTGTGCACTCATGCGTAGCCGTTCTTTAATGAAGTTTGCCGCCGTGATTGCCAAGGCAAGCACAGCGGCAAACCAGAAACATCGGTATTACTTACCAGATTGCCTTGCCGCTGCTATTTTTGATATTGGCTTTCCATGAAGCCTCAATCAGTTTCACAACAGACTCTGGCAATGCAACGTAATCCAGCTTAGCTGCATCGGCGCCGCCGCTCTTGAGTGCCCAGTCAAAGAATTTCAGGACTTCTTTACCCTTGGCGCCGTCACCGTCTTGCGACTTCTGCATGATGATGAACGAAGCGCTGGTGATAGGCCAGCTACCCTTGCCTGCTGCGTTCGTGAAGTCTACAGCGAAACCAGGTGTTTTGGCCCATTCGCCGGCAGCAGCAGCAGCTTTAAATGTCGCTGCATCAGGCGAAACGTAGACACCATCGGCATTCTTCAGTTCTGTGTATGTCATGTTGTTTTCTTTGACATACGCATATTCTACGTAACCGATCGAGCCCTTGATCTTTTGAACGTTGGCGGCAACACCTTCGTTACCCTTGCCACCGATGCCTGCTGGCCACTTAACAGCAGTGCCGGCGCCGATAGTTGTCTTGAACTCAGGGCTAACCTTCGACATATAGCTGGTAACAACATAAGTTGTACCCGAAGAATCGGCACGATAAACAGCAGTGATATCAGTGTCAGGCAGTTTGACGCCAGGATTCAGAGCCGCGATGGCCTTATCGTTCCATTTAGTGATCTTTGCGTCATAGATGTCAGCCAGCACTGGGCCGGTCAACTTCAATTGGCCTGGCTTGATGCCATCCAGATTGACAACAATCGTCACACCGCCGACGATTGCAGGGAATTGTGTCAAACCGTTCGACTCCAGATCAGCCGTCGACAGAGGCATATCCGATGCGCCGAAATCGACTGTCTTGGCTTCGATTTGCTTGATACCTGCGCCGGAACCGATCGATTGATAGTTCAGGTTATTGCCGGTAGCAGCCTTATAGGACTCAGCCCATTTAGAATAAGCTGGGTAAACAAAGGAAGAGCCTGCACCGGTAATATCAGCCGCTTGCGCAGCAGCCGAAAACGCCAACGTGCCGCATACTGCAACAGCCGTTGACTTGAGAATTTGATTCAAACGCATGTTTTGCTCCCAAGGGTAGATAAAAGTAACAAAAGTAACGCGGTGAACTGTAACGACCTATTGTGACAACTTTATGACTTACGCAACCTGCATATATTTACTTGGAAAAATCCGTATTTCATAGGCAATTCATAGGGAAAATGCGATTATCTGTCATTCAGTTGTCATATTCCGTCCCTACACTCCAAAATCACAGCACCGCCCTTAGGCTTGTCAAATGAACAAGAAAATGAAGACCGAAGAAATCGTTTCCGTCATTGAACCGCACCCTTCGGCGATCTATCTTGACCGCGAACTATCCCAATTGGCATTTAACCGGCGGGTACTGGCGCAAGCCGAAGACAGCACGGTTCCGGCCCTGGAAAGATTGAAATATCTTTGCATCGTCAGCAATAACCTGGATGAATTTTTCGAAGTGCGGATCGCCAGCCTGCTGGCCAACCGCATCGAAGGCGAGCAAATCGACCCGCCGATTCTCGCCGCAGCGCTGGAACGCACCAATGCCGAATGCCACCAGATCGTGGCGCGGCAATATACCGTACTCAATACCGAAGTATTGCCGCAACTGGCCGCCAACGGCATCCGATTGCTGCGTCACGACGACCGCAACGAGCGCCAAGCCGCATGGGTCAAAAATTATTTCGACCAATATGTACGTCCTTTGCTCACGCCGATCGGCCTGGACCCGGCGCATCCGTTTCCACAGGTACAAAATAAAAGTCTCAATTTCATCGTCGAACTATCCGGCAAAGACGCATTCGGACGCGGCACCGCCATCGCCATCGTCAAGGCGCCGCGGGTGCTGCCGCGGGTCATCAAGCTGCCGGACGAACTGTGCGAGAACGGCGACACCAACTTCTGCCTGCTATCCTCGGTGATTCATGCGCACATGGACGAACTCTTCACCGGCCGCGAAGTCACCGCCTATTCGCAGTTCCGGGTCACCCGCAACAGCGATCTGTGGGTCGATGAAGAAGAAGTCAAAAACCTGCGCCAAGCCTTGCAAACCGAATTGCACAGCCGCCAGTTCGGCGTCGCGGTGCGGCTCGAAGTCAGCAGCCGATGCCCTGCGCATCTATCCGACTTCCTGCTCAACCAATTTTCGATCGACCGCAATCGCCTGTACGCCGTCGACGGGCCGGTGAATATGGTGCGCCTGTCCGAAATTGTCGATCACGTCCATCAGCCGGCGCTGCGCTTCCCGCCGTTCTACCAAAGCATGCCGGCCCAGCTCGGCAACGAAAATATCTTCGACTTGCTGAACACGCGCGACGTACTGCTGCATCATCCCTTCCAATCGTTCCAGCCGGTGGTCGATTTCATCCGCACCGCCGCGCGCGACCCGGACGTCGTCGCCATCAAGCAAACCATCTATCGCACCGGCATGAATTCGGACCTGATGGAAGCGCTGATCTATGCCGCCCAACAGGGCAAGGAAGTGACCGTCATCGTTGAATTGATGGCGCGTTTCGACGAAGAAGCCAATATCAACTGGGCCGATAAACTGGAACACGCCGGGGCGCAAGTTGTCTACGGCGTAGTCGGCCTGAAAACGCATGCCAAGCTGGCGCTGGTGATCCGCCGCGAAGCCGGCGAACTGCGTTGCTACGCGCATCTTGGCACCGGCAATTACCATCCGAACACCACCCGTTTCTATACCGATTTCGGCTTGTTGACCGCCCACCCGCAGCTCACCGCAGAGGTCAATGAAGTATTCATTCACCTGACCAGCCTGACCAAGCCGAAAAAACTGGAGTACCTATGGCTGGCGCCGTTTGTGCTGCAAAAAGAAATCATCCGCGCCATTCGCAATGAAGCCGCGATTGCACACGAAGGCCGGCCCGCTCGCATCATTGCGAAAATGAATGCGCTGCTGGACGAATCGGTCATCCGCGAGCTTTACGCCGCCTCCTCCCAAGGCGTCAAAATCGATCTGATCGTGCGCGGCGCCTGCGCGCTGCGTCCGGGCGTACCGGGCCTATCGGAAAACATCAAGGTGCGCTCCATCATCGGGCGCTTCCTAGAACATACCCGCATCTATTATTTCCGCAACGATCTGGCCCATGACGTGCGGCTGGCCAGCGCGGACTGGATGAATCGCAACCTGTTCCGCCGCATCGAAGTCGCGTTCCCGATACTCGATCCTGCCTTGAAAAAGCGGGTCATCAACGAAGGTCTGAATCCCTACCTGAAAGACAATACCCACGCTTGGCATCTGGAGCCAAACGGCAGCTATATCAAACGCGAGTTGCGTCCCAAACAGATTCCCTACAGCGCACAAGACGATCTGGCCAAGAGTCTCGGTGCACCGTCGGTCAACCCGGAAACATAATGATGGAACTGATCCTTTGGCGGCATGCGGAAGCGGAAGCGGGCGAACCCGACGAAGGCCGGGTGTTGACTCCCAAAGGACATAAACAAGCCTGGAAAGTCGCCGACTGGCTCGATCGCAATCTGCCGGGCAGTTGCCGCATTCTGGTCAGCCCGGCGAAGCGGACAATACAAACGGCTGAAGCACTCGGCAGAAAATTCAAAATCCATCCCGATCTGGCGCCGGAGGCGACACCGGAGCAAATCCTCGCCGCGGCGCACTGGCCGGTCAGCCGGGAATCGGTGCTGATCGTCGGGCATCAACCGGCGCTGGGGCAAATTGCCGCACTGCTGCTGGGAATGGAAAAACAGGACTTGTCGCTACGCAAAGCCAACGTCTGGTGGTTCGCGCAACACGAACGCAATAATGTCGTCGGCACCTATTTGCGCGCCGTGATCGC
>DATMOE010000115.1:0-10544 GCA_035568435.1 Herbaspirillum sp.
CGCTCCAGGCGAAGCGGGTGTACATTCCCTGGATTTCAACGGCGCCGCCGGCGGCGGCAATGAAACCGCCCAAGGCCTGTACGCCAATGCCGATGCCGGCCACGGACAGCCCGAGATTGCGCGCAAAAGCAGGATTGGCGCCGACCAGACGCGCCTCATACCCCCAGCGGGTGCGGAACAGGTACAGACTTCCCAGCAGGCAGGCCAGCAGGCCGATCAGTGCGCCGGCGTGAATGCGGGTGCCCGGAACCAGCCGCGCCAGACGCCCGGCCGCCGGCAAGCGGTAGGAAAGCATGGCGCCCGCATTCGGATCGCGCAGCATAGAGTTGAGGATGTACAGACCAATAAACAGCGCGGCATAATTCAACATCAGCGATGTGACCAGTTCCGAGCTGCCGTAGCGTGCCTTCATCCAGCCCGGCAGCAGGCACACCAAGCCGCCGACCAGAGCGCCGATGACAATAGCCGTGCCCGCCATGGCCCAGTCGGGCAGCGGCAGATTCAGCACAACCCAGGTCGCCGCCACGCCGCCCAAATAGAACGCACCTTCGGCACCGAGATTGAACGTGCCGGCGCGAAACATCAGGCTGACGGCCAAGCCGGTAAACAGCAGCGGGGTGGCGGTTTCGACCACGTCGCCGATATTGCGCAAGCTACGCACCGGCCCCAGCAAGAACATGGCGATGGCGGCCAGCGGATCGTCCAGTGTGCTCACCACTGGAATGATCACTACGGCCATGACCAGCAGCAGTAGCGTCAGGCGGCCCAGCAGTTGCAGCAGTGCGCGATTCATGATTGCGGTTCCAGGTCCAGGCGCAGGCCCAACATGGCTGCGCCCAGATGCTCAGGCGTCAGGCCATCGTGATTATCGAAATGCGCGGCGATGCGGCCGGCATGCATGACAACGATGCGGTCGCACAGCGACAGCAATTCATCCAGATCGGCGCTCAGCAGCAGAATCGCCGTGCCGGCGCCGGCCAGGGCGATCATGCGTTCGTGGATAAAGGCGGCGGCCAGCACATCGATGCCGCGGGTCGGTTCTTCGGCGATCAGAAAACGCGGATTGCCGCTAAATTCGCGCGCGGCGATCAGCTTTTGTGCATTGCCGCCCGAGAGTGAAGCTAACGGCTGGGATGCCGAGCGGCAGCGCACATCGTAGCGGCCGATCATCTCGGCGGTGGCTTGCTCGCAGGCCTTGCGGCGCATCCACGGCCCTTTGCTCAAACGCTGGCCGCGCTGCGCGCCGGCGATGGCATTGTCGACCAGGCCCAGTCCGGGCGCGCCGCCGTCGTGAAAGCGGTCGCCCGGCAGATGCGCCATGCCTAGCTGACGCCGGCGCAGGGTCGGCATCGCGCTCAAATCGTGTTCGCCCAGCATGATCTGCCCCGACTGCAGCGGCAGGCGGCCGGTCAGCGCGCCGACCAGGCCGGTCTGTCCGCTGCCATCGACACCGGCCACGCCGACGATCTCGCCGGCGCAAAGATCGAGCGACAGAGCGCTGATGCGGGCTGCCGGCGGACCGTTGCGCCGTGTGAGATCCCGCAGCAGCACACTGGGCAATCCGATTTTGCGCGATGGATTGCGGCGCGCCCGCGTGACCGCCTGACCCATGGCAAAGCGCGTAATGTCCTGATCGCTTACCTGCGCCAGCGGCGTGTCGCTGGTGACGCGGCCGGCGCGTAGCACAATGACGCGATCGGCCAATGCGCGCACTTCATGCAGCTTGTGGGAAATGAAGACGATGCTCAGGCCGGCGGCGTTGAGATCGCGCAGACGCAGGAACAACTCCTCGGTTTCCTGCGGCGTGAGCACGGCGGTCGGTTCGTCCAGGATCAACAGGCGGACATCGTGCGATAGCGCTTTCAGTATCTCCACCTTTTGCTGCATGGCGACCGACAATGTCGACACCAGCGCATTCGGATCGACCGCGAGCCGGTAGCGCACCGACAGCTCGCGCACCCGCTCGGCTGCGGCGCGGCGATTGAGAAACCAGCCGCGCGTGGGCTCATTGCCCAGCGTCAGATTCTCGGCCACGGTGAGCGAAGGGATCAGCGAAAAATGTTGATGCACCATGCCGATACCGATGGCGGCGGCTGCGCGCGGGGAGGGCAGCGTCGTCGGCTTGCCCTGGAAGTGAAAGGCGCCGGTGCTTGGCTGCTCCATCCCGAACAGGATTTTCATGAGCGTCGATTTACCGGCGCCGTTTTCACCGCAGAGCGCATGAATCTGTCCCGCATGCAGCGCAAACGAGACCCCGCGCAATGCGACCATGCCGTTGGCAAAGGTTTTTCCGATATCAATGAATTCGACCAGCGGAGGCGGAGGAGGCGAAGGATTTAGGGACATCGGTGCGATCTCAGGCGCGCACCGATGCGCGCAGATTGTTGAGCGCCGCGGTCGACATGCCGAACGCGGTCGGCACTTTCAACTGGCCGGCGATGATCGCCTTTTTCGCATCGTCGATCTGCTTCTTCAGGGCGGGTGAGGCCATGCGCGCCATATTGCCGCTTTCAACCAATCCCACGGCGTTCTCAGCCAGTCCCTGTGCCTGCACAGTGCCGACCGGCAGCTTGCCGGCGCCATACAATTCGTAGGCGCTCAGCAGCGTCTGATCTACCCGTTTGAGCAGCGAGGTCACGATGCGCGAGGCAATCGCCGGGTCGGAGGCCTGAAAAATACTTTCCTGATCGGAGTTGGCGCCGATGGCGAATTTGCCGGTGTCCTTGGCCGCCGACAGCAGCCCGAGGCCGGTCTGGCCGGCAACATGCAAGCCGATTGCCGATCCTGCACGAAATTGCGACAGGGCCAGTTCCTTGCCTTTGGCCGCATCGGAAAACGTGCCGGCGTAGGAGGTCGCGATTTTGATGTTTTTGTTGATGGCGCGCGCGCCCTCGATATAGCCGACCAGATAATCGTTAATGATGGGAATATCCATGCCGCCCAAAAAGCCCATGGCCGTGCCGTTTTTTGCCGGCAGCACGCCGTCGCGGATCAATCCGGCCGCCAGCATGCCGGCCAGGTAAGACACTTCATTTTGTTTGTAGATGATCGAATCCACGTTCTTGCCGGCGCCTTTGACGTAGCTGACCAAACCATCGAACAGCACGTATTTTTTATCTGGATGGTCAGCCGCGACATCGCCAATGATTTCCGACATTTCATACGTGCAGGCCACAATCAGATCCCAGTGCTGATCGGAAATGTCTTGCAGCGTGGTTTCCCAGGAAGTGCGGTCACTGCCCATTTCCAATATTTTTGTTTCGACCGTATTGCCATATTTGGCGCTAATGGCTTTCATGCCGCTAGCGCCGAGATCGAAAAAGGATTTATCGCCCAAGGTCCCATTGATCGCGAAAATGACTCTTTTGGGCGCGGCGGCCATGGCGAACGGCAAATCGCTAGCCAATACCAGGCCGGCGATGCCGGTCATGCAGTGATGCAAATATTTGCGACGAGTGATCATGGCTGCCTTTGATAGTTAAACGTTTAACACTCGGCGTTATTAAGCATGAAACGGGCCAGCCGTGTCAATACTGATTATTGGTTCGGTGAAAGCCAAATTTTTTAGGACGGTGATTGCCTCTTCGCTCAGGCCGCCGTGCCCTTCCCCAGGTCGACAGGGCCTTTTACGCCCCGGGGAAGGGCACGGCAGCCTGATCGAAGAGGCACTTCGGCATCTGCGAAACTAGCCCCATTTTTGCGCAACTTGCGCCCTGCATGCGCCGATTTCGGGCGTAAGGCTATGCGTTGCATTCCATGCAATATGTCAAAAACCTTGTGCTAGACTGGCCGCACTTTTTCCTTGCTATTTTTTTCCGATCCCATGGCCGAACACACTTCCGTCACCTTGAAAGACGTGGCAGCCGAGGCGGATATTTCAATCGCCACGGTCTCCCATTATCTGAACAAAACCAAGCCGGTGGGGCTACTCACAGGGCAGCGAATTCAGACCGCGATCGACCACCTCGGCTATCAACGCGACTCGATGGCGGCATGGTTCAAGACCTCGCGCGCGCCGCTGGTCATTCTCGCCGTGGCAGTGGCGGACACCTCATTTTTTTCCGATGTGGCCGATACCATTGAAGACATTTGCGAATTGCATGGACTGACGGTCTTTCGGGTGAAGATAAAGACACTGGAAAAAATGCGGCAGGGTAATGCGATGTCGGCATTTCTACGCAGGGCCACCGGCATCATTGTGCTGGGTCACTCGGAGCAATGGATTGAAAACCCGGAAAGCCTCGCAGCGAAGACACCGATGGTGTTCCTGAACTGGGACATGCCGGCGGGCTTCGGACCGCAAGGCCTGGTGGATCACCTGGCTGACGGCACCTGTCGCGCCATGGAATTTCTGGCCGAGCACGGGCATCGCGACATCGGCCTGGTCACCGGGCCGCTTTCGCTTCCGCGCGGCCAGGAATTGATGTCGGGCGTGCGCCGTTTTGCGCAAAGCAATGCGGTCAACCTCGACCCGCGCTGGCTGCTGGAGACCAGCTACGCCTTCCAGGATGCGCACGACAAGGCGTATGCCATGCTTGCCGCGGGGCCGCGCCCGACGGCGATCCTGACCTTCGGCACACAGTTTGCATTCGGTGTCCTGCAGGCGGCTTCACGCCTGAACATCCGTGTGCCCGGCGATTTGTCGCTGATCAGTTACATCGACGCCAGGCAAGCCGAATTCAGCAATCCGCCTTTGACCACAGTGTCGCCCTCCATTCCACAACTTGCCCGGCATGTGGTGGACCAACTGATGCATCTGGCGGGCGCAGATCATGTGAAACCAACCACCGTGCTGGACCTGATCCTCAACGACCGCGGCAGTGTGCGGCGTATTTGAACATCTCTCTACAAGCGATATAAACCGCTTTCCTCGCCGCGCTGCACGCCCACGCCGTTTTGCGCCAGCCATTGCGTGCGGCGCGCAAACAAGCCAGGGGTGACAGCGTTGGCGCGATCGATCAGTTCACGCATGCCGGCTGTACGCAATTGGCCGTTCTCGACGCAGATTTTGCCGTTTACCATCGTCATGTCGACATCGCCGCCTTGCACCGCATGCACCAGGTTGTGATGCAAATTGAGGAAGGTCCCGGTCAGCAGCGGCGTCATGCGGGCGGTATCGGTACGCACCGCGATCAGGTCGGCCGCTTTACCCACTTCCAACGAACCGATCTCGCGTTCCATACCAAGCGCACGCGCGCCGCCGATAGTCGCCATCTTGCAGATCGACCAGGCATCCAGTGCCTGTGCATCGAGCGCCGAGAATTTGGCCAGGAGCGAAGAAACCTTCATCTCTTCGAACATATCCAGATTGTTATTTTCCTTTTCGCCATCCGTGCCCAGCCCCACGGCAATGCCTGCAGCAAGTAGTTTCGTAATTGGCGCCGCGCCACTGGCGAGCTTCATGTTGCTGATGGGATTGTGGGCGACGCTGACATGGTGCGCCTTCAATAGCGCGATTTCTTCATCCGCGAGCCACACGCAATGCGCCAGCATCACCTTGTGCGCGCCGAGCAAACCAAACTTTTCCAGCGCTTCGATCGGGCGCATCTGATAACGGCGGCGGGTTTCTTCGACGTCGAAGCGGCTTTCATTACTGTGCGTATGCAGGCCGACCTGGTATTCATGCGTCATGCGCGTGGCGCGGTCCCAGGCCTCGGGCACCGCATAGAACATATGTTCCAGCCCGACCCAGACACTGATGCGGCCGTCCGCCTTGCCGTGCCATTGGCGAATCATGCGTTCGTTGGCATCCAGGGTTTCGAAATAATCATGGTCCGGGTGTTCCGCCACATACGGCGCCAGCACCGCACGGATGCCGAGTTCTTGCGCCGCGCGCGCCGAGCCATCCATGAAGCGCCACATGTCGACGATGGTAGTGGTCCCCGACAGCAACGCTTCCGCATAGCACAACCATGAAGCGGCCTCGGCTTCAGCGGCGTTCAATACCCGATGCATCGGATCGATATATTGCTGCAGCCAGGCCCATACCGGCAATCCTTCGGCAGTCCCGCGCAGCAGGCCGGAATGACAGTGCGTATTGATCAGACCCGGCATCAGCAGGCGATCCTTTAATAGGCGTACCGGTACATCTGGATATTGCCGCCGCAAGCTGTCCGTCAAGCCGACCGCGGCGATGCGGCCGGTGCTATCGATGAGCACCGCGCCGTTTTCGATCACCGCATTGTCGGCGGTCATCGGGATCACGTAGTCCGCGCAAAGAAGAAGAGAAGTCATCAGGGTGTTCCTTCGGCTCTGAAATAGTTGATTACATATGATGGCATGGCTATTGCTTAGAGATCCATTTGAAATTGCAGGATTCGGTAAAGATTCATGTTTGGTTAAACGTTTAACATATTAGCAGTAAAGGCGGCGTGGAAAGAGGTTTTTGCGGGGCTGGAGTGGTGTTTTTAGCGTTTTCCCGATTCAGTCGCATGCACCAAAAAAGCGAGGAAAACCAGGTAAAAATTTAAACGTTTAACTTATTTTGCACCAAGGTGGTTTTGTTGCTCCACGGCAGGGCAGGGGCGGCAGGGCGACATTAGGCGATCGATTTGGAAGTGGCAATAAAGCAGATGTTTCATTTCATCAACGTGGGTAAAAAAAGGAACTGAAATGGGTAAAAGATCAGGGGCAACGGTTGGTATGCGTCGCGTGCGCGAAGTGGTACTGACGCTGGGAGCGATGTTACCGTTGAGCGCGGCGATTGCGCAGACGATAGACACATCGCCGGCAACATCGGCAACATCGGATGCACCGGAAATGATGCAGTCGTCCCAACTGGGCACTGTCACCGTGACGGCGGAACGGAAGGCTGAAAATATCCAGGACGTTCCCATTTCGGTCACCACATTGAGCGGCGACGCGCTGAATGCGCTGACGGCTACCGGCCAGGATGTGCGCGTATTGGCCACCCATATCCCCAGCCTGAATATCGAATCCTCCACCGGACGGGTTTCGCCGCGTTTTTACATTCGGGGCTATGGCAATACCGACTTTTCCGCCTTTGCGTCGCAACCGGTTTCCGTGATCATGGATGACGTGGTGCAGGAAAATGTGATCCTCAAAGGGATCCCGATGTTCGACATCGCCGATGTGGAAGTCTTGCGTGGACCGCAGGGTACGCTGTTCGGGCGCAATACGCCGGCCGGCGTGGTCAAGTTTGAATCGGTCAAGCCGACACTGGATAAGGTGTCCGGTTACTACAACCTTTCCGACGGTACGCATAACGCCTCGATCATGGAAGGCGCGATCAATGTGCCGCTGAGCGACCAATGGGCGATGCGCTTTTCCGCCCAGGTCCAGCATAAGGACAATTGGGTGACCAACATCGGCAACCCCAATCAGACCAGCCTCGATGGCTATAATGAGCGCGCCGCGCGCTTGCAATTTTTGTATCAGCCAAGCACGAGCTTCAACGCCCTGATCAGTCTGCATGACCGTTCCACTTCGGGCAGCGCGCGTCTGTTTTCCGCCAACATCATTCAGCCTGGCACCAACAATCTGGTCCCCGGTTACAGCCCGTCTGTGATCGATATCAACAGTAACAACACGCAGAATCTGCATGCCGCCGGCGGCAATGTTCATCTGACGTGGAATCTGGATAATGATCTTTCGCTGCACTCAATTACAGGCCTCGAAACCGTCTCCAGTTTCTTCAGTCAGGGCGATATCGATGGCGGCACACCAACCGGGCCCGGTTTTATTCCGTTCCAGGTGGCTACTGCAGGTTCGGTGCCTCACCTGAACCAGTTTTCCCAGGAATTCCGTGTGGAATCGAAATACAAAGGCCCGTTGAACTGGCAAACCGGTCTGTATTATTTCAACGAGAACGTCCTCGCCGATAACATCGGCTACGACGCGTATAGCTCGGCTGAACCGCAAACCAGCTTATTGCGTAATCGCCAGAAGAACCAGGCCGAAGCCTTGTTCGGCTCGCTCAGTTACGACGTATCGAGCCGCATGAAATTGCGAGGCGGCGTGCGCTATACCCGTGACACGAAAGATTTTTCCACTGAGATCGATCAGAATGTGGCCTTTACCGGTCCCGGCAGCATTAGTGAAACCGCGCACAATATTAGTTGGGATACGAGCGCCGACTACAAATTGACGAATGACGTCAATGCTTATGCGCGCGTGGCGACCGGCTACCGCGCACCGAGTATTGCCGCACCATCGGCGAATGTGCCGATTACCGTGGCCAAAGCGGAAACGGTCACTTCCTACGAAGCCGGTATCAAGGCCGATTTGTTCGATCACCGGGCGCGCGCCAACTTTAGTGTCTATGCGTATGACGTCAAGAACCAGCAATTGACTGCGGTAGGCGGCGCCTCGAATTCGATCACCCTGGTCAATGCCGCGAAAACGGTTGGCCGCGGCGCCGAACTCGATTTTCAAGCGCGTGTCACGCCGAATCTCCTGATGACTTTGGGTGGCAGCTACAATTTCACCAAGATTGAGGATCCGAACCTGTTTGTGGCAGGCTGCGCATCTTGCACCATGCTCAACACGCAGAACAGCGCCGGCTTTTTCTCCATCAATGGCAATCCTCTGCCGCAGGCGCCGAAGTGGAATATCGACGCCTCCGCGCGTTATACCATTCCAACCGCCAATGGCGAATATTTCCTCTCTACCGACTGGGCATACCGCAGCCAGATCAATCTGTTCCTCTATAACTCGACAGAATTCACGGGCAAGGCATTGTTGGATGGCGGCGCGCGGGTTGGCTATGACTGGGATGGCGGCAAATACGAAGTGGCTGCGTTCGTGAGCAATATGCTCAATAAAGTCGTTGTCACCGGCGCGATTGACTTCGATAACCTGACCGGCTTCACCAACGATCTACGCATGTTCGGCGTGCAGTTCCGCGCTACGTTCTAAGGCAGGTTTTTCGCACATGCGCTGCGCCGCCCTAGTGGCGGCGCAGCGCCACGAAAATTTCTGGCACGTTCTTTGCCTAATGTAAATCTGTTCACATTTGCCAAAAAATTGCGTTTATCAATATCAATAACAGAGGGGTGGGAAATGGGGCATAAAGTGCTGCAGCGGCTGGTGTCGGCCATCTGCATGCTGGGGTTTGTCGCCGGCGCGGCGTTGCCGTTGCAGGCGCAGGCCGAAGGCAAGCGCAAGGTCATTATCGACGACGATATCGGCGGTCCGCGCGCGGCGCAACTGATGGCGATCCAATCGCCGGAGGTGGAAGTGCTGGGCATCACGATCGTCAGCGGTTCGACCTGGCGCGACGAGAATGTCGCTCATGCGCTGCGCACGCTGGAAGTGATCGGCCGCAGCGATATTCCGGTCGTGCCCGGTTCCAGTTTGCCATTGCTCAATACGCAGGAAACCACGCGGCGCTGGGAAACCTTATACGGCAAGCTGGTTTATAAAGGCGCGTGGATGGATGAAAAATGGCCGGACGGCACCATCCAAAGCCAGCCGAATTACCATGCCAGCGATGTCGTTCCTCCACTGCCGGAAGGCATGCCGCATACCAAGCCTTCGCCTGAGATCGCGGCCAATTTCATGATTCGGAAAGTCCATGAATTTCCAGGGCAAGTCACCATTCTGGCCACCGGCCCGATGACCAACGTCGCGCTGGCGATCAGTCTCGATCCCAGCTTCGCAGAGACCGCCAAGGAAATTGTCTATATGGGCGGCAGCCTGAATCCGCATCAGGTTTTGCCGTCGAAATCGGCTGAGCAATTTGCGCGCGAATACGTCAATACGCCGCGTCTGGAATTCAATTTCCGCTGGGATCCTGAAGCGGCCAAGATCATGCTGCGCGCACCGTGGAAGCATATCGTCATGCTGCCGGCCGATCCGGCGACGGCGACCGAACTCAGCGCCAAGCTGCTCGATGCCATGACCACGGCCAAGACGCCGCTGACGCAGATGGTCAAAAAGGTGACCGAAACCGGTTTTCCGCTATGGGATGAGCTGGCCACCGCGGTCTGGCTGGACCCGAGCCTGATCAAGACATCCGACCAGTTGTTCGTCAGCATCGATACCGATTTCGGCGCCGGTTACGGCAATACCCTGTCGTGGCCCGCGGCCTATGCGCCGCCCGGACTGATCGCCACCCCGACCACGGCCGTGCGCGAAGTCAATGTGCCGGCTTTCGAAAAGATGATGATCAAGCTGATGAACCAGCCGACGCCGCCGGCGCCGAGCGGGCGGTAACCGGAGGAAAGAAGTATGGATTTCACGCAAGATGGGGGCAAACCTGCCAGGAATATGGTCGGTATCGGCGTGGTGGTTCTGCTGCATGTGATTCTTGTTTATGCATTGGTCACCGGGCTGGCCCGCAAGGTTGTTGATGTGATCCAGCAACCGGTCGAAACCAAGATCATCGAAGAGATCAAACCGCCGCCCCCGCCGCCACCACCGGACAAGCCAGTGCCGCCGCCGCCAAAATCGGTCGCGCCGCCGCCGCCATTCGTTCCTCCACCCGAGGTCAAGGTCACGCCGCCACCCACAGACAATGTGATTGCCGCGGTCACCAATGTCAAACCGCCGAGCAACGATTTGCCGACATCCGTGGCGCAGCC
>DATMOE010000116.1:0-11611 GCA_035568435.1 Herbaspirillum sp.
AGCAGGAACCCACCAGACCGAGATAGCGGGCGGCTCGATCCAAGCGCTGGCGGTCAGTGTGAACGAGGCGGCGCAGACGGCGACCCAGATCGCAGCCTCCAGCCAGCAGCAGATGGTCGGAATGGACCAGTTGAGCGGTGCGATGGAAAGCATCAGACAGACCAGCACCCAGAATGTGGCGAGTGCCAAACAACTAGAAACTGCCGCCGGCAATTTGAACCAGCTCGGGCAGCGGCTCAAACAAATGGTTGAGCGTTACAAAGTTTAGGAGCAGCGTTTCCCATAGGGGAAATCATCAAGCAGGTGAAATAATCAGCCAATTAGCGCAATATGCACGCGCTGGAACAAATATAAACACAAATAAACGGCTGGAACGCATTACCTGCGGAGACGAGAATGACATTTATTGCTGTTGCCCGCGCATCCATCGCGATGCTGCTCATGAGCTTGATTACCCTGCCCGGCTTGTGCTGGGCGCAGGATTATTCAATCCTCAATTACAGCGGGCCGGATCGGGCTGAGAAACTACTAGCCGCGGCGAAACAAGAAGGCGGACTGACGCTCTATACCTCGATCGCCGAAAACGACATCCCGCTGCTCAAGGCCGATTTCGAAAAAAAATACGGTATCAAACTGACGGTTTGGCGTGCCGGCAGCTCCCAGGTCCTGCAAAGGTCGATCGCCGAAACGACGGCTAAACGCTATACCGTCGATGCCATTCACATCGGCGCGCCGGAAATGGAAGCGCTGCACCGTGAACACATATTGCAACCGGTCGCGTCACCTGTTTTCAAAGACCTGATACCCGACGCCGTTGCCAAACATCGTGAATGGGCATCGACAATGCTGACCGTGTGGGTGCAAACCTACAACACCAGCAAGATCAAGAAGAGCGAGCTGCCAAAGACCTATCAGGATCTGCTCGATCCGAAATGGAAAGGCATGCTCGGCATCGAAGCCGAGGATTCAGACTGGTTTGCCTCCGCCATCTCAACCATGGGCGAAGCCAAGGGCATTAAGGTATTTCAGGATATTGTCGCCACCAACGGCATATCGCTGCGCAAAGGTCACACGCTGCTGCAGAATTTAGTCGCTGCCGGGGAAGTGCCGATGGCTTTGGCGATGTACAACTATATATCGACCGGGGTCATGCGCAACGGCGCGCCGGTCGATTGGTTCGCCATCGAACCTGCGATCGCCCGCGCCAATGCCATCGGCATCACCCGTCATGCGCAGCATCCGGCCGCCGCACTCTTGTTTTACGACTATATTCTTTCACCCGACGGACAAAAAATATTGGCGTCGCGGGATTATGTCCCGACCAATACCAACGTTGCCTCGCCGATGAAAAATATCAAAATAAAAGTGGAAGATCCGGTGGCCACCATGGATCAATGGAGCAAATGGACGAAGATTTATAGCGATACGCTGGCAGGGAAATAAGGTTTTAAAACTTTCTCTTTGGCGGATCGGAAATTTTGCACTGTCCCTGATCGGATTTCACCGAGCCGTTGAGATTCACCGTCCGTGTAATGGACAAGTCGATTCTATTGATAACGATGGCATCGAAGCTCACCTTTTCCGGCAAAAAGACCGCCGCATGTTTGCTCACCGCGCCGACGCCAGGAATGGAATAACTGGCGGTCTGATTTTTCTCGTCGAGGATGACCTTCCAGATAACGTCTTCCGTACCATTGGTCATGGTGCAATCCAGATACACCGTTTCTGCCGCCGCATGCGCAACCATAGCGAAGCAATATAATCCAGCCGCAAGAATAAACTTCATATCGTCTTCCTCGTCTTTGAGCGTCTTTATTCAGCTCAGTATAGAGCCATCCCAGAAATAACGATCAAAATGCGTCTATATACGTCCCAGAGCAAACATTGATAAAATAATTGTTTGTCTTTCTCTTTCTCCATACCTCCCTCGCCAAATACCCATCCATGATCAACACAACAAGAACCTCAAGAGGCATGGCAGTCGCCCCGCATCATCTGGCCTCGCAAGCGGCGCTGGCAATCTTACGTAATGGCGGCAATGCAATTGAAGCGATGGTGGCTGCGGCATCGACGATCGCCGTGGTGTATCCGCATATGAACAGCATTGGCGGCGATGGCTTTTGGCTGATCGCCAAACCCAATGGCGAGACCGTCGCCATCGACGCCTGCGGCGCGGCAGCCAAAGCGGTCAGCACCGAAACTTATACCTCGCGCGGTTTAAAGAGTATTCCGTTTCGCGGACCGCTGGCAGCCAATACCGTGGCGGGAACCGTCTCCGGCTGGGAACTGGCGTTAAAAATTTCCGCCGAAATGGGCGGCAAGCAATCTTTGAACAACTTGCTGGCAGATGCCATTCATTACGCCAGCAACGGCTTTCCCGTAACCGAAAGCCAGAGCGCACTGACGCTGGCAAAGCTCGGCGAATTGCGCGATGTTGCGGGCTTTGCAGAGGTCTTTTTGCCCGGCGCCGACCGCGCAGTACCGGCGACCGGCAGTAACTTCACCAATCCAAAATTAGCGCTTACTTTGCGGATGCTGGCCGATGACGGCCTCGGCAGTTTTTACCGCGGGCCGCTGGCAGATAAAATCGCCGCCGATCTGGCCGCCGTCGGCTCGCTGGTCGGCATCGACGATTTACACGCGCATCGCGCCGAACTGAAACAACCGTTGCAAGTGGCCCATAGCGCCGGCACGCTGTTCAATACCGCACCGCCGACACAAGGCCTGGTTTCACTGGCCATTCTCGGCCTGCTCGACCGCGCCGGCCTGTCCTCGGTGCAGGCCGATAGCGCCGATCATGTGCATCTGACCGTGGAAGCCACCAAACTCGCATTCGGCCTGCGCGATCGCTTCATTACCGATCCGGCGTATATGCAGGTCGATCCGCAAAGTCTGCTGACGTCCGAGGCGCTGGATAGCCTGGCGCAAAAAATCGATATTCAGCACGCCGCGCCTTGGGGCGCAGGCAAAGGGCCGGGCGATACGATCTGGATGGGCGTCTGCGATGCCGACGGCTTGGCGGTGTCGTTCATTCAAAGTATTTATCACGAGTTCGGCAGCGGCATTGTGTTGCCGAGCACCGGTATCAACTGGCAAAACCGGGGCGCCTCGTTCAGTCTCGACCCGGCCCATCTCTGTGCGCTGCTGCCCGGCAAGAAACCGTTTCATACGCTCAATCCGGCGGCGGCACGTCTGCATGACGGACGCGTGATGGTCTACGGCAATATGGGCGGCGATGGCCAGCCGCAAAGCCAAGCGGCGGTATTTACCCGCCACGTGGTATTCGGGCAAGCGCTGCAAACCGCTGTCAGCGCACCGCGCTGGCTGCTGGGGCGTACTTGGGGCGAAAGCTCGGATTCGCTGAAACTGGAGTCGCGCTTTTCGCCTGAAACCGTGCAGACGCTGCGGGCGCGCGGCCATGAAGTCGATGTGCTGGGCGCTTACGATTCCGCATTCGGCCATGCCGGCGCGATTGTGCGCCATCCGGGCGGCACGCTCGAAGGCGCTTCCGACCCGCGTTCAGACGGTGTCGTTGCCGCTTTTTAAGCTGCCGCGACAGTGGCTACAACCGCTATTGCCGCCCGTCCCGATGTTATAATCGCGCATTCCCGGCTGCGCCCGCACAATGCGCGCGCAGCCTTGCCGCCCCCTCCGTCGTGTCCGTTGTGTCCGCTTCTCCATGCAGAAAAAACTTTTCATCAAAACCTTCGGCTGCCAAATGAACGAGTACGACTCGGACAAGATGGCCGATGTGCTCAATCTGTCCGACGGCCTGGTGAAAACCGACCGCCCGGAAGATGCCGATATCATTTTGCTCAACACCTGCTCGGTGCGCGAAAAAGCACAGGAAAAAGTATTTTCGGATCTGGGTCGTCTGCGTGAATTGAAATTGAAAAACCCGGATTTGCTGATCGGCGTCGGCGGCTGCGTTGCCTCGCAGGAAGGCGCCGCCATCGTCAAGCGCGCGCCGTATGTCGATATGGTATTCGGACCGCAAACGCTGCACCGTCTGCCGCAGATGATCAACGAACGCCGCAGCAGCGGCCGAGCGCAGGTCGATATCAGTTTTCCTGAAATCGAAAAATTCGATCACATGCCGCCGGCCAAAGTCGACGGCGCGACGGCCTTCGTGTCGATCATGGAAGGCTGCAGCAAGTATTGCAGTTACTGTGTGGTGCCTTATACCCGCGGTGAAGAAGTGTCGCGGCCGTTCGACGATGTACTGACCGAAGTGGCCGGACTGGCCGCACAGGGCGTCAAGGAAATCACGCTGCTGGGACAAAACGTCAACGCGTATCGCGGCGTCATGGTCGATCACCGCGGTCTATCCGAAATGGCCGATTTTGCACTGCTCATCGAATACATCGCCGACATCCCCGGCATCGAGCGGATCCGCTTTGTGACCAGCCATCCGAAGGAATTCACGCAACGCCTGATCGATACCTACGCCAAGGTGCCGAAGCTGGTCGATCATCTGTATCTGCCGGCGCAGCACGGTTCGGATCGCATTCTGGCGGCAATGAAGCGCGGCTATACCGCACTGGAATATAAATCGGTGCTGCGCCGTCTGCGCGAAGTACGGCCGAATATTGCTGTTTCCAGCGATTTCATCGTCGGCTTTCCCGGCGAAACCGAGGAAGATTTCGCGGCGCTGATGAAGTTGATTACCGATATCGGCTACGACAGCAGCTTCAGTTTCATTTACAGCCCTCGCCCCGGCACGCCGGCGGCCAATCTGACCGACGACACGCCTTACGAAGTCAAGCTGCAACGTCTGCAGCATTTACAGGCTGTCGTGCAGCAAAGCGCCGACCGTATCAGTGAGCAGATGGTCGGTACCGTGCAACGCATTCTGGTCGAAGGGCCGTCCAAAAAAGATGCCGGCGAAATGCAGGGCCGCACCGAGAATAATCGGGTGGTCAATTTCGACGGCGGTCCGAACGGCATGCGGCTGATCGGCCAGTTGATCGATGTCAATATCCTGCTGTCGTATTCCTATTCGCTGCGCGGCGAAGTTGTCGTCAAACAATAAAACCCACGGGCCCCCATATTGAAAACATCGACCGACCCGCAATTCTTTATCCCGAGTCCGCTGGACAATCGGCGGCTGGCGCATCTGTGCGGGCCGCTGGATGAGAATCTGCGGCAGATTTCTGCGGCGCTGGATGTCACGCTGTTCCGGCGCGGCGAGAAGTTTATCGCCAGCGGCGCTAATGCTTTGCGCGCCACGGAAATTCTCGAACAGTTTTATGCCTTGGCCGATAAGCCGATCTCCGTTGAAGATATCCAACTGGCCTTAGTCGAGCTGCGCGCCGGCGCAGAGCCGGATGAAGTATTTGCAGAAGCACCGGCCATTGGTACGGTCAAGGATGCTTCCGAAATCGAATTCCCGGTACTGAAGACGCGCCGCCACGATCTGCGCGGCCGCACGCCGCATCAAAATCAATATATCCGCTCGATTCTGGAGCACGACATTACCTTCGGCATCGGTCCGGCCGGCACCGGTAAAACCTATCTGGCAGTCGCTTGCGCGGTGGATGCGCTGGAGCGCGATGCCGTTAAGAAGATCGTGCTGACGCGTCCTGCCGTGGAAGCCGGCGAACGTCTCGGTTTTCTGCCCGGCGATCTGGCGCAAAAGATCGATCCCTATCTGCGCCCGCTCTACGATGCCTTGTACGATCTGCTCGGCTTCGACCGCACCCAAAAAATGTTTGAAAAACAGGCCATCGAAATCGCCCCGCTGGCGTATATGCGCGGCCGCACGCTCAATCATGCATTCATCATTCTGGATGAAGCGCAAAACACCACGACCGAGCAAATGAAGATGTTCCTGACCCGCATCGGTTTCGGCAGCAAAGCCGTGGTGACCGGCGACATCACGCAGATCGATTTGCATTCGGGCCAACGCAGCGGCCTGGTCGATGCGTCGCAAATATTGCACAACGTGCGCGGCATCGCTTTCTCGCAATTCAGCAGCAAAGATGTGGTGCGTCATCCGCTGGTCGGCCGTATCGTCGATGCCTATGAAGCCGCGGCCGAACATAAAGCCGCCGCACACACCACGGCTGTCATCGCAAAAAACACCGCCGCCAACAACGTCGGCGTCGGCATCACCAAATCGGCGCGCCCCAGAAATGCCCATGCCGTCAAAAAATAAACTGTCGCTGTCGGTGCAATATCCTGATCCGCGCCTGAAAACGCTTTTGTCGCGCAGCGCGATCCGGCGCTGGGTGCAAAGCGCGTTGTTTGCGCCTGCCGAATTAACCATCCGTTTTGTCGATGCCGTCGAAGGACAGGCTTTGAACCGCGATTACCGCGGCAAGGATTACGCCACCAATGTGCTGACCTTCGCCTATAACGAAGATGCGGGCGATGAAGCAGCGGGCACAACGACGCAGGCCGATATTGTGCTGTGTACCGATGTGCTGCAGCGCGAAGCGCAGGAACAGGGCAAGACGCTTGAACATCATGCGGTTCATCTGATTGTGCACGGCGTGTTGCACGCGCAGGGCTACGATCATGAAACCGATGCAGAAGCGGCGGAAATGGAGCAGATCGAAATCGAATTGCTGGCGGCGCTGGGCATTCCGAATCCCTATGCACAGGATGCCGGGGTGCGATCGGTTTAATTGCTGGGCAATTGCGGTGCGAAGCCCACAAAATGTAAAGATTTTGTCCTAATACGGTGCGATCCGGCGCTTAACATTCGCTTAACATTCTGGCCGCGCCGCTATTTCACAACACTCTGCCGCTTCCAGCCGCGATCTATCGACTTGTCACATATTTGTTGTATCCTATTGTGAATCGAAACTCTGTCCCCTCGGCTCACGCCATATGCAAGATCTTCCCAGTAGTACCAAATCCGACGCTAAACCCCATCGTTCATTATTTGAACGCCTGACCGCCCTCATATCGCCCGAACCTGAAAACCGCGCAGAACTGCTCGATGTGCTGCAGGATGCGCACGAGCGCAACCTGATCGACGCCGATGCCTTATCAATGATCGAAGGCGTCTTTCAGGTCTCCGATCTGTCGGTGCGCGACATCATGGTGCCGCGCTCACAAATGGATGTCATCAACATCAACGAACCGATCGAAAGCTGGATGCCGAGCGTGCTGAGCACGGCCCACTCGCGCTTCCCCGCGGTCGAAGACGAACGCGACAATGTCATCGGTATTTTGCTGGCCAAGGATTTATTACGGTATTACGCCCATGAATCGTTCGACGTGCGCGCCATATTGCGGCCGGCAGTTTTCATTCCTGAATCGAAGCGCCTGAATGTCCTACTGCGCGATTTCCGCTCCAATCGCAATCACATGGCGATCGTGGTCGATGAATACGGCGGCGTCGCCGGTCTGATCACGATTGAAGATGTGCTGGAACAGATCGTCGGGGATATCGAGGACGAATACGATATCGACGAAGACAAGGACGACATCATTCCGATCAAGGATGGCGAACACGGCCCGCGCTGGCGCATTAAGGGCTTGACCGAAATTGCGCATTGCAACGAAGTGATCGGCGCTTCTTTGTTCGACGAAGAAGCCCATACCATCGGCGGTCTGATCGCCAATCACCTGAGCCGGGTGCCGGTCAAAGGCGATCAACTTGAGCTGGACGGCATCCGCTTCTTGGTGGCAATGGCCGATGCGCGCCAAGTGCATCTGATCCTGGCCGAACGATTGGCCAACGCGAACGCAGATCTGGATCTGTTCTGATGCATTCCGCGGTAAAACCGGCGCCGGTACTGGCTTTGCCCGCGTTGCCTCTGTCGCTCTTTTTATCGACGCTACTGGCCGGCGCCTGCAATGTGCTGGCGTTCGCCCCTTTCCATATATGGCCGATCCAGATTCTGGCGCAGGCCTGGCTATTCCTTCAAATCATGCAGCATCCGAGCCGCCGGCGCAGTTTCATGCTGGGCTGGACTTACGGTTTCGGCTGGGCCGCGTGCGGCGTGTATTGGCTTTACATCAGCATGCATACGTATGGCGGCATGGTCGGCTGGATGGCCGCGCTGGCGGTGGCCTTACTGGCATTATTTGTCGGTCTTTACAGTGCGCTCGCGCTGGCCCTGGCCAGTACCTTGCGACGGCGCTGGCGCTGCGCCGACGCCGCCACGCTCTTACTGCTGCTACCGGCCTTATGGGCCCTCTCCGAATGGGCGCGCGGGTGGATTTTTACCGGATTTCCATGGCTCATCGCCGGTTATGCGCATAGCGTAGGGCCGCTCAAAGGCTATGCGCCGCTGCTGGGCGTCTACGGCATTGGCTGGATCGCGGCGATTGTTGCCGGCTGCTGCGCGTTGGCGATCATCCGGCGCAGCGCTGCTCTGAATTGGCGTTCCACACTCCAACCGCTGACAGTCGCCTGCGTTCTATTGCTGGCCGGCGCCGCTCTGCATAACATCAACTGGACCCGCCCCCGCGGCGCACCGATCAGCGTGCGCCTGTTGCAGGGCGATATCGCGCAGGAAACCAAATTTTCCGAAGGTGCCTTGATGACGACGCTGCAGGCCTACGATGCGGCCATCCGCACTGCGCCGGCAGACCTGATCGCCACCCCCGAAACCGCGATCCCGCTGTTGCCGCAGCAACTGCCGCCCGGCTATCTGAAAAGTCTGGCCGATTATGCGAAAAACGCCGGCAGCCATCTGGCGCTTGGCATACCGTTATCCGACGGACCCGGCATGTATAGCAACAGCGTCATCGTTTTCCCGCCTAGTGCCGCAGCGAGCTTGGACAAACCCGCGCTCACCTATCGTTACGACAAACATCATCTGGTCCCGTTCGGCGAATTCGTCCCATTCGGCTTCCACTGGTTCGTCAATATGATGCACATTCCGCTGGGCGATATGACCCGCGGCGGCGTATTGCAATCGCCCTTTGCCGTCAAAGATCAATGGATCATGCCCAATATCTGTTACGAAGATTTATTCGGCGAAGAAATTGCGGCGCAACTGGGTAGCGCCTATTTGAGCGGCGAACCAGAGGCCAGCATCTTGCTGAATGTCTCCAATATCGCCTGGTTCGGCGATTCTATTGCATTGCCGCAACATTTGCAGATTTCGCAAATGCGGGCGCTGGAAAGCGGACGCCCGATGCTGCGCGCAACCAATACCGGCGCCACCGCCATCATCGATCCCAAAGGCATCATCACGGCCGAGCTGCCGCCCTACACCGTCGGCACACTGACTGCGCAGGTACAGGGCTATCAGGGATGGACGCCCTATATGCTGGCCGGCAACAGGCTGATTCTGGCGCTGGCATTGCTGGCGCTGGCGTGGGCCTGGCTGCGCTCCCGGCGCGCGCCATAAGCGGCGTCGCCTGAAGCGCCACGTTTGAGGTGCGTTTGAGGGCGTTTGATGTGAGTTTGGCAGTAATTCGGCGCTATTTTGCCCATAATTACGACGGCGTGCGGCAGTAAAACCCGCTAAAATTCAAGGTTTAGCCAAAGGAAGCTCTGATTAAGTGTCATGAGCGGCCCAATCACTGGACTGCGATGCTCACCGTACCTGCGTACGGCTCCGCTTCTGATCCAGCGCAGGTTGTTAGTAATTCGCCACTCACAACACTTACTCAGAGCTTCCTGACTTAATCAGAGATTACTCAATCAGCATGCCGGATCCCAACACGATGCTTACATTTCAACAAATTATCCTCAAGCTGCAAGATTACTGGGGCGCCCAGGGTTGCGCGTTGTTGCAACCCTACGACATGGAAGTCGGCGCCGGCACTTCTCATACCGCGACCTTTCTGCGCGCCATCGGGCCGGAACCATGGCGCGCCGCCTATGTGCAGCCGTCACGCCGTCCGAAAGACGGCCGCTATGGCGAAAACCCGAATCGCATGCAGCATTACTATCAATATCAGGTGGTGCTGAAACCGGCGCCGGAAAATATCCTGGATCTGTATCTGGGCTCGCTGGCCGCACTCGGGCTGGACCTGAAGCAAAACGATGTGCGCTTCGTGGAAGACGATTGGGAAAACCCGACGCTGGGCGCCTGGGGTCTGGGCTGGGAAGTCTGGCTGAACGGCATGGAAGTGACGCAGTTCACTTACTTTCAGCAAGTCGGCGGACTCGATTGCAAACCGGTGCTGGGTGAAATCACTTACGGTATCGAACGTCTGGCCATGTATTTGCAAGGCGTCGAAAATGTCTACGATCTGGTCTGGACCGAAGGGAACGAAAGCCGCCCAGGCGCTTCCAACCCGCGCCGCCTGACCTACCGCGACGTATTCCATCAAAACGAAGTCGAACAATCGGCCTATAACTTTGAACACTCGAATACCGATTTCCTGTTCTCGCTGTTCGGTAACTATGAAGCGGAAGCCAAGCGCTTGCTGGAAGTACCGCTGGCGCTGCCCGCCTACGAGATGATTCTAAAGGCCGCGCATACCTTCAATCTGCTGGATGCCCGCGGCGCGATTTCGGTAACCGAACGCGCCGCTTATATGGGGCGTATCCGCAATTTGTCGCGTGCGGTGGCCCAGGCGTATTTCGAATCGCGTGAAAAACTCGGTTTCCCAATGCTGGAAGCAAGTGCAGCGTAACCATTGCCATTGGCCACACACATTGCACTGCTCGTTCTCCCGCAGCCTTGACTACGATCAAAAGTAAAACATGACTCAAACACTGTTAATCGAATTACTGACCGAAGAACTGCCGCCGAAAGCGTTAGCCAAACTGGGCGATGCCTTTGCCGCCGGTATTTTCAACGGTCTGAAAACACGCGACTTTCTGGCCGCCGATGCCATCGCGACGGCCTATGCCACGCCGCGTCGTCTGGCCGTTATCGTCACGCAGGTACGTGCGGTTTCGCTGGATAAGGCGATGCGCGAAAAAGTCTTGCCGGTATCGATCGCGCTGGACGCCACAGGCGCACCGAGCGCGCCGTTGATCAAAAAACTGGCGGCGCTGGCAGCCCAAACCGGCGTGCCGGCCATCACACTCGATCAGCTCGAACGCGCCGCCGACGGCAAAGCGGAAAGTTTTTTCTACGCTTACACGGCCAAAGGCAATACGCTGCAGACAGGCTTGCAAACGGTGCTGGAAGAAACGCTGGCCAAGCTGCCGATTCCGAAGGTCATGAGCTATCAGCGTCAGAGCGGACGCGACGCCGGACAGACCGTGCATTTCGTGCGGCCGGCGCATAAGCTGATCGCACTGCATGGCGCCGACATCGTCCCGGTCAACCTGCTTGGGCTGGACGCCGGCAACCTGACGCTGGGGCACCGTTTCCTCTCGCAAGGGGAAATCACGATCGCAGAACCCAGCCAATATGCTGAAACACTGGCCACGCGCGGCCATGTCATTGCCGGCTTCGGCGAGCGCAAGGAAAACATTCGCGCCGCCCTGTTGCGTGCAGCCGGCGACGATCAGGTATTGATGCCGGAAGCGCTGCTCGATGAAGTCACGGCGCTGGTCGAATGGCCGGTCGTCTACGCTTGCAAATTTGAAGAAGCCTTCCTTACCGTGCCGCAGGAATGCCTGATTTTGACCATGCAAACCAATCAGAAATACTTCGCGCTGACCGATGCCGCCGGCCGTCTGCGTTCGCGTTTTCTGATCGTATCCAACCTTGCCACCAACGATCCGCATCACATCATCGAA